>MUGC01000170.1 GCA_002900535.1 Thermoplasmata archaeon M9B1D
TGCGTAAGACAAATGCCTTTGTTTGGAATTGGTTCATGTAAAACAAAATCAAAAGCACTAATTCTATCTGTAACAATTAACAAAAGTTTATCATTTGTCTGATAAACATCCCTAACTTTTCCTTTTTTGAAGGTTTTTAAAGGTAAATCTGTATTTGTTACAATGCTCATATATTTTCTTCCTCATAAAACAGTTTTATTTTATTTTTGCACCTTTTTTAACAGGTTTATCTGAGATGACTTCTCCTTTTTCAGATTTTAAAACTTTACCATTATACTCTGCTTTTAACCCTTCGCCAATTGTCATGTTAATTTTTTCGAAATCTTCAAACTCTAAAACTTTTGCAGGGTCTCTGGAAATCCCCTCTATTGATATCTCAGAACCTGGTGTAGAATTACCTGGGTTTAAAAGAGATACAACTCCTGTGTCATCCTCTGCTGCAAGGAGCATACCATTTGATGTAATACCACGTATCTTTGCAGGTTTAAGATTTGTAACAATAACAATGTTTTTTCCTTTAATATCTTCTTTTTTGTAAAATCCTTTAATACCTGCAACAATCACTCTTTTACCAAGTTTTCCTAGGTCTACATGCATCAAATATAGTTTATCTGCTTGCGGGTGGTCTTTTACTTCGAGTATTTGTGCTACTCTTAAATCTGCTTTTGAAAATGGATCTGTTTCTCCCATAAAATCCTCTAATGAAAGTTTCTTAAATAATGGTTGCGGTTTTTCTAGAACCGTTCCAACTTTTAATTCTTCTAATGCTAAACTCCAATTACATTTATGAATAGATTCCTTTTCTCCGATTATTTTCCATACTTCATCTGATGAAAAGGGCAAGTAAGGTGCTGTAAAAACAGATAATGCTTTTATTATTTTAAGACAAATATGGAGTACACCTTCACAAGCTTCTTTGTCTGATTTAATAAGTGTCCAAGGTTGTTTTTTATCAAAATAAACATTCCCAAATTGAGCAAGATTCATTGCAGTGCGAAGCCCTTTTTTAAACTGACATTTTTTAATCGACTCTGAAACTTTTTTAGATGTTTGTTTTATTTTTTCAATTGCTTCTTTATCAAGTTTGTCAAGCTTTCCTTGTTTTGGTATACAACCAAAGTTTTTCTGAGTAAAGGTAATCACTCTGTGAATAAAATTACCATATGTGTTAACAAGTTCATCATTATTTTTTGTCACAAAATCTTCCCATAACCAATTTGTATCTTTGTTTTCAGGCATGTTAATTGATATATAATATCTCACTGGATCGACATCAAAATTATTAACAACATCAGGTACCCAAACAGCAACACCCCTACTTTTTGAAAACTGTTCGCCTTTAAGCCTAAGATATTCATTTGCTGGAATGTCATATGGTAAATCTAATGATTTGTTGTAACCCATAAGAATTGATGGCCAAATAATACTATGAAAAGGGATGTTATCTTTTGCTAAAAAGTAATAATGCTTGGCTTTTGGGTCTTTCCACCAATACTCCCATTTATTTTCATTACCAGTTTTTTTAGACCATTCTATGCTTGCTGATAAATAACCAATTACTGCTTCAAACCAAACATATATTGTTTTATCTTCAAAACCTTCTAGTGGTACAGGAATCCCCCAGGATATATCCCTTGTAATAGCTCTATCATTGAGACCGCTTTTTAGCCAGTTTTCTGTGAATTTTTTTACACTTGATTTCCAATGTTTTTTATCTTTCATCCAATCAATAAGTTTAGGCTCAAAACTTGAAAGAGCTAAAAAGAAATGGTCACTGGTTTTAATTTTTGGAGTATTTCCACAAATTTTGCATCTAACTTCTTCTAACTCTTGTGGATCAAGAAGTTTTCCACATTCATCGCATTGATCTCCGCGTGCATTTTGATTTCCACAATATGGACACATACCCTCGATATATCTATCAGGTAGAAATTTGTTGCAACTGTTACAATAAAAAGAATCTACACTTTTTTTGTAAACATACTTTTTTTCGTATAGTGTTTTGAAAATATCTTGGGTTACTTCTGTATGATTATCAGTTGAAGTTCTTGTAAATAAATCAAAAGAAATTCCAAATTGTTTCATATTTTCAGTGTGTTCCTTGTTGTATCTATCTACGACTGCTTGCGGTGTTATTTTTTCTTTGTCCGCAGTAATTGTTATTGGTGTCCCATGCTCATCACTTCCTGAGACCATTAGAACATCGTTACCAATCATTCTATTATATCTTGCAAAGATATCTGCTGGCAAGTAGCATCCTGCGATATGTCCAAGATGAAGTGAGCCATTTGCATAAGGCCAAGCAACGCCAATATAGATTTTTTCCTTCATACGAAAGCACTTTATGCAGAATACGGGCACAACATTTAAATATGGCGCAAGACTAATAAATAAGAAAATACAAAATAATAAGTATTGAAAAATGGCACCTTAAATGTGTGCATTAATCAATTAAGATTAATCGTATTCACTTGAATATTTAAATCATATACAATAAATAAATCCAAACCAAGTAAATAAAGAAGTGGAGTAACCACCTATTATTTGCTAGAAAAGCGGATAATGGTGCTATTTTTCAGAGATAAATAAAGGTGATAAATAATGGTAATTGATCCAGCAACAACTAAATATTTAATTAAGGCTCATATAAAAGCGGATGGAATTATTGAAAAGTCGGATGTGGTGGGTGCAATTTTTGGTCAAACAGAAGGTCTTTTAGGTGATGAGTTAGATCTTCGTGAGCTTCAAAGATCCGCACGAGTAGGACGAATCGAAGTCGAACTTGAATCAAAAAATGGGAAAAGTGAAGGAACGATAACACTCCCAACTTCTTTAGACAAGGTTGAAACAGTAATACTTGCAGCTGCATTTGAAAGTATAGACCGTGTCGGTCCTTGTAAGGCAACAATAAAAGCAGATCAAGTTGAAGATGTAAGAGTTGTCCGAAGGAAGCAGGTAATTGAGAGAGCAAAAGAACTTCTCAACAAAGTTATGGAAGAAGGAAAAGTTGAAGGTTCAAGTATAGCCGACAATGTGCGTCAAGCAGTACAAGTAGAAGAAATCACAAACTTTGGACAAGACCATTGCCCAGCAGGACCAAACATTGAAAAAAGTGATGCAATAATTATAGTTGAAGGTCGTCGAGATGTACTTAACCTTTTAAAATATGGCATAAAAAATGTAATTGCAGTTGGTGGAACAAATATTCCAAAAACAGTAAGAGATCTTACAAAAGAAAGAATCACAACCGCATTTGTTGACGGTGACCGTGGAGGAGAACTAATCCTAAAGGAACTTCTACAAACCTCAGACATTGACTTTGTTGCCCGTGCACCTCAAACACGTGAAGTCGAAGAAATTCCACAAAAACTAATTATGAAAGCTTTAAAAAAC
>MUGC01000171.1 GCA_002900535.1 Thermoplasmata archaeon M9B1D
CAAGGAACTAGTTTTTCAACTCCCTTTGTATCTGGTATGGCTGCTTTGTTGTTGCAAGCATATCCTCAATGGGAGCCGACTGATGTTAAAAATGCAATAAAAGAATCAGCTATTGATCTTGGTTTTGACGAAAACATCCAGGGTCAAGGTAGAATTGATGTTATTAATGCATATTATTATCCAAAACTTCCTGTAGCAATTCTTGACACTCCAGATTCTTTTGAAAAGGGGTTCATAGATATAAAAGGAACTGTAAAAAGCGGCACAGGAAATCATGATGATGTACTATCATATAGTTTGTATCACAAAAAGTATTCAGGCTGGGAGAAAATTTATGAAGGATATAATGAAGTAAACGATGGAATATTAATGAAAAATTGGGATATCACATCATTAAGTACTGGGCCAAATAAGCTAAAACTAATTGTTAAAACTATTAACCAAACCTCATCAAATGATATTAAAATAGTAAATATAATTGGAACAATAACAATCTTATTAGATACAGGAACTATAATAGAAAATCCTGGACCTATTTATGAAAATACAAAATTTGTATTGAATATCTATAATTCTGATTATACACCTGTTAATGCTTTTGCTTTTTTGATTGCCCCGTTTAGTGTTCCTCAAATAAAATATGGTAGTCATATAGTTTTTAAAGCCCCGCGAGTTTTAAACCCCGATAGCTCAGAAAAACAGGGTAAGATTATTATTATAAAATTATCAGATATGAAAAAAATTCAATATAATATTAATTTTCTGAACTGTTTTGTTTAATCACTTAATAAATCTTCCCCACCTTCAAATATTAGTTGTATAGCACTATATAAATCCTCAACACCTTGAAGGTTTTCTTTACCTGTTGGATATAATTTTATCTCATCCTGAAATTCTTTGATAATATTTGATATTTTTTCACTCATTTCTCTATGTACTGAAGCATTTTCTTTATTTATTGAATCCTCAAGTGCTTCAGGACTATTTGACCATCTTTTTATAATTTCAAGTTCTTCATCAGATAAAATATCTGCTTTGCTTAGGATATTTACCTGTGGTAGATCTAGTCTAAAGCTAGTGTTAATAGATAGTAACAATTGAGAAACAAAACCTGATGCTGTTTTTGCAAGTGCTGGATCTAAAAGATAGGCGACAATTGAACGATTAGGGTTTAAAAATTTAACAATAAATTTACCTGCTTCGCGAAATACAAAAAGTTCCAACTGTCCAGGTGTATCAATCAGAATATAATCTGTTTTAAAAGATTCGATTGATTTTTTTATGTCATCGGTGTTCAGTGCAATCATGTCTGCACATGCAATTTGCGCTCCATTAGGTCCTAATTCATAAGAATCCATAATTTCTTTTAACGATATCCAATCACGAATATCAATATCTGGAACATATGGAAGATTTTCAGCACCTGGATCAAGATTAACTGTTACAGCATCATTTCCACACTGATTCATCCATTGTTTAAACACATGGGTTAAGGTTGATTTACCAGATCCTGCAGTTCCAATGAAATAAACAAAAATATTCTCTTTCATTTTTACATTCCACGTAAATTATTCATATGTTGAATACGTCGTTCAATAAGTTTTGGTGTGCCTATATCATGTCGGATGAAAATATAATCGCTCTTAACATAGTCTAAAGCCTGCTCACAAATATTTTCAGCATTTGAAAGTGAATCAGATATTCCCACTACTGCTAGTGAACGTGATGAAGTTGTTGTAACAAAATCGTTTTCTTTATTAACAGATGCGTAAAAAAGCCTAGAGCCAGTTTTCATAATTTTTTCTTCATCAACATTTACTTTTTTACCTACAATACTTTTTATACCATATCCACGAGGAACAACATATTTACAAACAGTTGATTTCTTTCTTATTTTAAGTTTTATTTTGTTTAGTTCACCGTCTAGCATTGCTTTACATATCTCTATAAAGTCAGTTTCCAATAAAGGTAATACATTCATTGCTTCAGGATCACCAAAACGAGCGTTTATTTCAATTATTTTAGGTCCATCGATGGTAAGCATGAACTGTCCATAAATAGGACCAATATAGGGATCTCCTTTTTTGTCTAATACTTCTATTATTTTTTGAAGAATTGATGCGCCTTCTTCATATTCACTTTTTGATAAAAATGGTAAAAGCCCGTTATTACATGAATAAGAACCCATGCCGCCAGTGTTTGGTCCTTCATCACCAGGAAGAAGTCTTTTATGATCCTGAACTGCATGTAGAGGAAGGATAGTATGTCCATCTGAAAAAGCCTGAAGAGTAAATTCTTCACCCACTGCTTTTTCTTCAACTAATATTTTTGATTGCCCACCAACTTTATTTTTAATAACATCTTTTACATATTCAAGTGCTTCATCTATTCCATTGAAATGGTCACCAGAAACTTTTACTCCTTTACCACCAGTAAGCCCAATTGGTTTTAATGCAACTTCGCAATCTAAATCTTCTATAAATTTTTTCGCCTTATTAGCGTCGGTAAAAGTCTCAAATTTAAGTTGACCTGGGATCTTATATTTTTTTAGTAATTTTCTCATCCATTCTTTGTCTGTTTCAATTCTTGCTGCTTCTTTGGTTGGGGCACAAGCTTTAATTCCTAAATTGGTTAGCTTGTTCACAATTCCAATTTCAAGCGGAGCCTCAGGGCCAACTAGAACAATATCAACGTTTTTTTCTTTTGCATAACTAATAATTTTATCGACATTTGTTTCATCTTCTTGGAGGTAATCGACTGTCAAATTTTTAATACCTGGGTTAAGATTTTTCATAACTGAATATAACTCAGCGTTTTTT
Organism: Thermoplasmata archaeon M9B1D; assembly: GCA_002900535.1. Lineage (GTDB taxonomy): Archaea > Thermoplasmatota > E2 > DHVEG-1 > DHVEG-1 > M9B1D. Next base: position 2,820 of record MUGC01000171.1, read on the forward strand.
GAACATATAACAGCATCACAAATAGCATGTTCTCTAGCGCCACCACCAATTACAAGTATTTTCATATCAAATAAACCTCCCAGAATTTTATTGAATGTAAATCCATTATTTAAAATTTAAACTATTTTTTAAATAAATTAGTTAACCATTATTTATATATTAAAATTATTATTAAATAATTGGAGATTACAATCTTTGAAAAAAATTGACCTAAACGAAAGCAAATTTTTCAAATACTTTTTATTTAGTAGTCTTTACTTCGCATTTGGACTTAATGCTGTTTTTTTTTACCTCTTTATCTTTTAGATGTAAAAATATCTCCTGAATTGATTACTATTGTAATTAGTATTATGACTTTACCAATGTATATTAAGTTTGTATGGGGAGGCATTATTGATTATTTTATCAGATTTGGAAGAAAACCATTTATTGTTTATGGTGGATTATTAACTTTTTTTTGTCTGATTATTCTTTCTTTTATTGACCCAGGTGCTGCTTTGATACCATTTATTATAATAGAATTATTCAGTTGGGTTGGAATTGGATTTTTCACTATTTCATTAGATGCTTTAGTTATCAGCACAACAATTGAAAATGAGCGAGGAAAAATCAATGGTGTAATGTTTGCTGCACAGAACGGTGGACTGGCAGGAGGTGCATTATTATTACCGTTTATCGCAAAAACTCTTGGTTATAATATGGTATTCTTAATTACAGGTTTTATCATCTTACCAATTATTCTTATTCCACTTTTATTAAAAGAAAAAAAAATTGAGAAAAAACCACAAAAAGTTAGTAGAGTTCTTATTCAAGAATTTAAGAAAAAGCCAATAATAGTAATGTCAATTTTTGCAGTTTTTGTCATGATGAGCAGTGGTATAATTCTTCTTATTGCTCCGATATGGATGAATTTGGGTTTACATTTGGATATTACCCAAATTGGGCTTGTCACAATGTTATTTACAATCTCAATTGCAACAGGTTCAATATTTGGAGGGATACTTGCAGATAAATTTGGGAGGAAAACCACTTTATACTTACTAATTTTAAGTAGTATTTTATTTACAGCTTTGCTGATTTTCTCTAATTCATGGGAATATTTCACATTTATTTATTGTATAGTTGGGTTTCTTCAGGGTGGTTATACCGCTCCGATTTGCGCTATGTTTATGGATGTTACAAATCCACGGATAGGTGCGGCACAATATTCGATTTTCATTAGTTTGTTTAACTTTGGTATTATGATTGGGATGACCATAAGTGGGTCATTATATGTTATGCTTGGTATTTCTCGAGTTTTTCTTTATTCTGCTTGGGTTTTTGGACCAGTTTTATTGATATTATATTTTATAAGGTTAAAAAAAGACATAGTTATTTGAATGCCATTACAAGCAATTAGTGTTCTTTATAGCATTTTTTAGTTTTTTTAAATAAAAGATTAGAAAAACTTCCAAACTGTCATAGTATATTCTGCAATGTTTCCAGCTTTATCGCAAGCAACAGCTCTTATAAAATGATTGTTGAAAGTTTTTTCATCCCATCTCCATATAAATGAATCGCCAGCAGAAAAATTCTTTTTTTCAAAATCATCAATATATAGTTTAACAGAATCTAAACCTGTTCCAGTATCATAAGCATTAATTTCAATATTTATACTACCAAATATAACTGATGATACACCAATTACAACTGATGATATGAACGGTATATTCCTACCAAAAAAATATAAAGTATCTTTCTCTGGTGATACAATCTCAACCTTAGGTGGTATTATATCATCACCAAAACAGTAAATCTTGCTACCGTTATTACAATATAATTTACCATCTGCAATAGCAGGAGTATCCTTCATGTTTATACCAATCGGGTAACTCCATTTTATAAACGAGCTATAATTCTTATTTAAACAAAGAAACGTACCATTTCCAAAATATGTTTTAGTTCCAAAATATACTTTACCATCTGCAATAGCGGGAGAAGAAATATCCTGACCAAAACATTCAAAATATTCCCATATAAAAGCTCCATTGTCGGCATTAAAACAATATAAAACTGCACCAGGTGTACCAATTGAAATAGAACCCCCAAGGTACACCTTACCATCTGCAATTGTTGGAGTAGGGTGATCTCGACCTTGAGAATCGAGATGTTTTTTCCAGAGTATTGTCCCATTATAAGCATCCAAACAATAAATAAAACCTGCCGAGTGGCTTTCTTCATTTACTACATATACTTTGTTGTTATATATTACTGGAGAAGCAGTAGAAACTTTAGTATAACCTCCAGTGAGACGGGTCCAAATTTCTTCTCCTGAAATAGCGTCTAAACAATACACCTTTCCATTTTTATTATGTACATAGACTTTTTCATCAAATATAGCAGGAGAAGAAGGTAATAAATCTATTATAGAACTCCAAATAATCGCACCATTGGATGCATTTAGACAATAAAAACTATGATTATTGGATCCTACATAGATTTTACCATATGATATTTTAGGAGAAAAATTTGATGAATATACTGGTATTGAACTCCAAATAGTCCCTCCGTTGGATGCATTTAGACAATAGATTTTATCATCATAACCGCAGACAAATAATTTGTTATTATAGATTGTTGGGACACTATTTACGTAATAACTTGTTATATTTCCTATTGTTTTGCTCCAAATCATTTTACCATTGGATGAATTAATACAATAAATCCTATTTGTGGTTGATGTAAAGTATAATTTTCCCTCATATACTATTGGATTATTTGCATTTCCGCTATCATTCACAGCTATATCGATTTTCCATAAAGTATTGTTTGTATTTGGTGCTGTCGAGATTGAATAGCCTGTGTTCTGTGCATCATGATGAAAAGTAGGCCACCAATCAATATCATCATTATTTTCAATTTGATTAATGTTGTAGCTATCAAATGATAAAGTAGTGTGTATTCCCGATAAAATAAGAATAAGAATGATTCCTATGATTGGGATGGTTCTTTGCATTTGGTTCCCCCACTATATATAAAAATATTATACGATAATTAAATTTAAATGTTTTCAAGAAAAATCTTATATGTTACAAAATTAAAAAAAAACCTATATAAACAACAAAATGTTAAATCACTTTTTTAAAATATCACTTACAGATAAAAGTGGAATAAATGAAACATCTATATTTCTAAGTTTTTCTTCAGCACCAGTTTCTCTATCTACTACAACAATTACTTCGTCTACGATTGCCTTATTTTCTCTGAGAATTTGAATCGACTTAACAACTGATCCTCCACTTGTTGTTACGTCTTCGATAACAAGTACTCTTTTATCTTTTGTATCTTCACCCTCAATTTGTTTGCTAGTACCATGTTCTCGTTTTTCTTTTCTAATAATCAAATATGGAATATTTGTCTCTAAAGACAATGCAACTATTAAAGGGACTGCCCCAAGTTCCATCCCTGCTATGAAATCATAACCTGGAGCGTATTCTACCATTTCTTTAGCTAGTATTTTTAAGAT
>MUGC01000172.1 GCA_002900535.1 Thermoplasmata archaeon M9B1D
CTCCTGCTCTTGATGAATGATAGTATAATTCTGTAAAATTATTTGTAAAATGTAATTCACCCACGTCTAATTCTGAATCAAAATCTGCATTTTCCCAATTATTCCATTTACCATTAACATATTCTGCAGTGAACCAATGAATTCCAGTGTAACCTTGTCTTGCAGAACAAAACCATATAATATTATCTTGGACAAATTCACAACCATCAAGAGCAAGTTTCAATGGATCTTGTAATTTCACTCTTTCAACTTCATTCCATTCATCATTTACTTTTTTTGAAACATAAATTCCAGTTACTCCATCCAGGATTTGTTTTTCTACAGGGACTTGAACATCAGGAGTAAAGAAAAAATATAATGTATCTCCTTGACAACAAGGAATAAAAGGTGAATCTTCTGCACCTGCAGTGTTAACAGATCCAGGTAAAGGTATAGGTTCATTATATTCTTCTGAATATAATATAGGTGGAAATTCATCTAGTTCAGGGGTCATTTTCAATGCATCATCAGGAATTGATTTTTCACGAGATTTAAAGTTATCATTAACACATCCAATAACTAAAGTTGTTAATAATAAAAATAGTAATATTACTGAAATTATTTTTTTATTCATATCATTTCACTTCTTTTAATCTGTAATTTTAAAAAACAAATGAGTATTTATAAAACAAGCGATTTTTGGAGTACCCATTAAAAATTAATCCTGGCATATCTAAAGCTACAATTTTTCCATGACCTATTATAACTATTTTTTAGGAGTACTTCTCTCTAATTCCGAAAACCAATATTCTGTCCAGATATGAAACCATGCGCTTTTGTCCATGTAAAATAATTATGCCAATCACATAATATATACTATTTGCTTAAAAAATCATTCAAATATTCAAAAAAATTAAAAAATATTAGACAATGAGTAGATATTATTCAAATAAAATGGTAATATTTATTAATATGTACATTCTAATTAATATACATGGACAAGTTAGATTGGAACATTATACTTTCTTTAAACACAAATAGTCGAAAAAGTTTTAGACATATTGCAAAGGATTTAAAAGTATCATTATCAACTATATCAAACAGAGTGAAAAGATTAGAAAAAGAAGGAATAATTGAAGGATATATTCCAGTAATAAATAAAGAGAAAATTGGTTATGACTTAACCGCTGTAATAAATATTAAATTAACACACGGTAAACTTATTGAGGTACAAGAGAAAATATCAAAAAATAATCATGTTAGTGCTGTATATGATATTACTGGGGATTGGGACTCATTAATTGTTGCTCATTTTAAGGATCGGCGAGATTTAAATAGTTTTATTAAAAAAATTCTTTCAATGGACTTTGTTGAACGTTCAAATACTCAATTGGTCCTTAATATTGTCAAAGATGAAAAAAGGGTATTAATATAAATAGAATTGCTTTTTTGAAAATAATTATAGAAGAGGTTGTCTAAATGAAAGTAACTATTGCCCAATTAAATCCAATTATTGGAGATATTAAAGGAAATTTAAAGAAATTAGTTGATACCTTATCCCAATGTAAACATGATTCTCCTGATCTTGTTGTTTTTCCAGAGCTTTTTATTGTTGGATACCCGCCTAGAGATCTTCTGGAGAGAAAGTGGTTTATTAAAAATACTCAACAAGCTGTCAAGGAATTGATTAGTATTTCAGCTGAATTTCCGCAAACTGGAATTCTTTTTGGAGCACCACAACCGACTGAAAAAAAGACAGGAAGGGGCTTATATAATTCTGCTCTATTGATTTACCAAGGTAAAATTCTTATCACACAGAATAAAACTCTCTTACCAAATTATGATGTTTTCGACGAAGCACGATATTTCGATGTAGCAAACGAAATACAAGTAGTATCTTTCAAAGATAAAATATTAGGCATATCTATCTGTGAAGATGCTTGGAACGATCAAGAACTGTGGCCAAAAAGATTTTACCATTTAGATCCTCAAGAAATATTAGCAAAAAAAGGAGCATCTGTTTTCATAAATATATCAGCATCACCCTTTCACCTAGAAAAAGAAAAGGTTCGGTTCCAAATTTATCAAAATCATGCGAAAAAACATCAAATTCCATTTATATTTGTAAATCAAGTTGGGAGTAATGATGAGCTTATTTTTGATGGAAGAAGTATGTGTATCGATAAAAATGGAAATCCCATAGCGATATTACATTCTTTCAAAGAACAAATAAAAACTATTGATATTAGTCGTCCAGGGATACCGAATCTATACAGACCTCAAAATATTATTAAAAGTGTTTATGAAGCATTACTGTTAGGTCTTCGTGATTACATAAGAAAGTGTGGTTTTTCAAAAGTTGTCATTGGGTTGTCGGGAGGCATTGACTCTGCTGTTGTATGCTGTTTAGCAAAAGAAGCAATTGGTAGCAAAAATGTGCTTGGGGTTACGATGCCCGGGCCTTTTTCTTCTAAAGGAAGTGTCATTGACTCAAAAAAATTGGTAAACAATCTTGGCATACAAATTAAAGAAATTCCTATCAATTCAATTTATAATTCCAATTTGGATTTATTAAGGAAACATTTGAGGATAGGAGATGAGGTTGATGTTACTCTTGAAAATATTCAAGCTAGAATTAGAGGTAATATACTAATGGCGATTTCCAATAAATTCGGTTATCTTGTGTTATCAACAGGAAATAAAAGTGAACTTGCAGTAGGCTACTGTACGCTATATGGTGATATGACCGGGGGTCTTGCAGTTATTTCTGATCTACCAAAAACCATTGTTTATAGATTAGCTCATTATATTAACAGAAAAAGAGAGGTAATTCCAAAAGAGATAATCAAAAAACTTCCATCAGCAGAATTAAAACCAGATCAAAAAGACCTAGATACTTTACCACCTTATGATATCCTAGATTCGATACTTTATTACTATATTGATGAAGGATATTCCTTAAAAGAAATCCTTGAATTGAAATTTGATCCTGATATTGTAAAATGGGTGATCAAAGCAGTTGATAGAAATGAATATAAAAGGAGACAAGCCGCTCCAGGATTAAAAGTAACTCCGAAAGCTTTTGGCATTGGAAGAAGAATGCCTATCGCTGCAAGATACATTCATTAAATTATAACTATGGTATTATTTGATCAAATATTGGCTTAAGAGATCATCAGATTATTCAACTTCTAAAAATAAATAATTTTTCTTATTAGTTTATATAAGGTTTGATTTATTAATAATACTTTTATTACTCCATTTTGTGACCAAAGATCTTGAAAAAGAAATAAAAGAGCTAAACAAAAGAATCAGCGAACTTGAAAAAATGCTTTCAAAAGTAATTAACCCTTTACAGCAGGTTAGCAATACAACTCAAAAATATC
>MUGC01000173.1 GCA_002900535.1 Thermoplasmata archaeon M9B1D
ATCTAGATGGAAATTTTACAATAACCTGGACTGAAAATAACCCAAACGCAGATGTTTTATATTTCAAACTTGAACAATTAAATAATTTATCAATAGAAATCGACAACTGTGAAGATAACACAAAACAATACTGGAACCTAGATGGTTTTATAAAAACAGATGATAAATATCATTCAATGAGTAACAGCTATAAATCACATGACAAAAACAACATGTGCTCATCAATGACATCAACATATCCGATACCCGTAAATGAAGATACTGTTTTATCATTCTGGTGCTGTTTTGACACAGAGGAAAACAATGATTATGCATTTGTAGAAGTCAGCCGCGATGGTAGATACTACGAAATATTAGACACCTTCACAGGTTCATCAAACAACTGGGAGTACAAAGAATACAGCCTTGAAGATTACAAAGACGAATCTGTTTTTATAAGGTTTAGATATGCAACAGATACTCTGGGTAGAGGAGACGGTTTTTATGTCGATGACATCACACCTGTTTCAAACTTTAAGTCAATAAAAACAATATCAGATAGCATACAAAGCAATTCATATGAAATATATAATCTTGCCAAAGATATATACTACTACAGGGTAAAAGGATTCAACAATGAATACGGCTGGGGTGATTATAGCACGCTTGAAAAAATAAAAGTCAACGGTGCTAATAACCCACCAAATAAACCCATCATTAATGGCCCCCTAAGTGGAAAAATAGATACAGAATACACATATATTTTCAAAGCAACAGACCCTGATGGAGATAAAATCCAACTCTACATAAACTGGGGAGATGGAAACATAGATGAATGGATAGGACCCTATCAATCAGATGAAGAAGTAAACATCTCACACATATGGACTAAACAAGGAAAATACACAATTAAAGCTAAAGCAAAAGACGATTTCGGCTATGAAAGCGAATGGTCAGAATCATTAATAGTAACTATGCCAAGACTCAAACAAATTCTTAACAGACCATTATTCAAATTCTTAGGAAACCATCAGCTCCTATATGATGTACTTAAACGATTCATTAAAAATTAATTTAGACGGGTAAAAAGAGGGAGACGTATTTTTTTTTATTATTAGAAACACATTATGCAAATACAAATTATTTGGGAGGTTGATAATTCCCCTTTTTTTAGCCTCCCTCTAAGAATTATGAATAAATTTTTATTATATAATTCTTTCCAAATAAAATTAACGTCTGTTAATCCTAATTTTTTATTAAATAAAAACAAATATGATGCAAAAGAACCCCTATAATTTATTTTTTTAAAAAATGCTTTTCACATACTTTTTTTTAACTAAAGACATTTGAAATAATAACACCAACATAATTAGCAATAATAATCACTGCCACTCCAATTATCAAATGCTCAGCTACAACATGCAACACATTTTTTTTACAAATCTGCGCAACTTTATAACTAAAAATCGTAAGTAAAACAAGACCCCAAGCAACATTAACAATTACTGCATGTTCAAGAGCAAATATCAAAACAGGGATAATAAATGAAGAAGCAACAATAAGCTTAAAAAAAAATGTTGCAAAAGTTGACTCCCAGACTTCTTTTGACGAATGCTTATTCTCAGCTTCTTCAGATATATGAATACCCATAGCATCAGACAAAGAATCAGCAATAGCAATAGTAAGAATACCACCTATTACTGCAAGTTGAGAATGTGTGCCAGAATTCAAACCGACAATAATACCAAGAGTAGTAATAATTCCAGAAGTAAGACCAAATGAAAACCCAACTTGTATCGAATGCCTCATTTTTAAAACCCTCAACAACGAAATATAAACTGAAATAAATTAAAGGTATAAAACATCTATGACAAAAAACTATTTGAACAGGTTAATTATATGCCCCAACCCATGGCAGTAACAATTGATTTAGAAAAATGCACAGGCTGTGGAGCATGCGTTGACACATGCCCTGTTGATGCATTAAAACTGGAAAACGACAAAGCAGTAGTTGACCCAGAAACTTGCATCGACTGTGGAACATGTGTAGACGAATGCCCAGTAGAAGCAATTACATTATAGACAAAAAAAATCCTCCACTTGGAGGATACTTTTTTCATTTTTTCCTATCAGCATATTTTAAACAAGCATCATAAAGCTCCGGTGGACAATCAGGAACATTACCTGTTTTAACATACTCTTTAAGCCGTTCAAGCCAAAAAGGAGTATAATTGCAATTTTTTACAATTTCAACGAATTTGATGATTATATCCATAGTGGAGGGATGCAAAAAATGCTCCATTTCACAAGCATCTTCTTGAGCAATTTTTTTATTAACACCTAAAAGAATCAAAAACTCAGTAATTTTCTCATGTTTTTCTTGTGTTTCAATAGCAATTTTTTTACCTTTGCTTGTTAAAGTAACACCAATATATTTTTCATAATGAATATATCCTTCTTTACTTAATTTTTGAAAAATCTCAGTAACACTTGCAGGGTTAATAGAAAGACTATTTGCAACATCATTTGTATGAACCTTTCCTTTTTCTTTTTCAAGATCGTACAAAAGCTCCACATAATCCTCAATTGTTTTATCTTTCAAACAAATCACACTCCTAACAATATTAACCTTAAAACTATTCCAACAATCGCAGCAGTACTAATCATAATTAAAGCTGCTTTAATCATATCTTTAAGCCCAAGTTCTCTTAACAAAACAATAAATGATGCAACACATGGAAAATAAACGGTGAGCATTGTTGCAGCAATAACAAGTTGATACACCCCAATTCCTTCAATAGTGAGAAGCATTCCAACAGCAAGATCTTTTCTTAAAAAACCTACAACCATTGCAATACTTGTCTCACCAGGAAGTCCAAAAAGACCCTGCATTACAGGCTGAAAAACATGACCAAGCCACTGCAGGAAACCAACCGTGTACAGAATATTGATGGATGCAACACCAAGAATTAAAAAAGGTACTGCTTCCTTCAAAAACCAGCGAACACGCATCCATGTTTTTTTAAATGTAACATGAAAATCTGGTTTTCTATACGGTGGTATTTCCATAAAAATTTCAGGACTTTTTCCTTTTACAAATCTGTTAAGAATAATTCCAACAACAAAATATAGAATCATCAATGTAAAAATAACCATTAAGATGTACTGAATACCATATTTTCCAAGTATTCCAAAAATCATAGCAGTCTGTGCCATACAGGGAACTGCTATTGAAAGTAGCGTTGCTGCAATAAACCGCTGTTTCCTTGTTTCAAGTGTTCTTGTTGCAAGAGCCCCTGGAACATTACAGCCAATTCCAAGAAATAATGGTATTATCCCAAAACCATGCATCCCAATCTTGTGAAACACAGTATCAACTAGTGTT
>MUGC01000009.1 GCA_002900535.1 Thermoplasmata archaeon M9B1D
GGAAAATAGATTTAGATAGTATTGTCTATTATTTTTATAAAGCTCACATGCTCTCCCAGCAATAGTTGTATCATATGACATTGCTCCAAAAATTTCACTATATTTTTTTAGAAGTCTACCACTATAATACATATCAAATGTATTGCCTCTAAGAATACCAATACCTACGGTATGAACTGGCTGCCCTCTTTTGTATAAAAATTGATAAATATGATTCAGTATTGTTTCAATAAATATTTTTTCAGAATGAGTCTTTATTTTTTGTTTTTTAGACTCTTGATATATATCCCTAAGTAAATCATCTAACATATTTTTCTCCCCTAATATTAAGGAAATAGTCTATTTTATGCTAAAAATGTTATATTTATAGCATAACCCGGTTTTGTATTAAAGTAAAATATTACTTCAAATTCTTAATTTAATTATTATATTTTTTTTATAGTTAAACTAGGTTTTCATAAACAATTTTTTTCTTATATACTTTTTTCAAATTTTTTTAAAAAAAGTTCTCCTTGTATATATCCAAAATTTTTTATATTCAGTTATGTTTTAAAAAAGGAGATTAGGGGGAATTTACTGGTAAAAAAAAATGCAAAGAAGAAAGCTACAAATAAAAAAGAAATTAAATCAAGGCTTTCTAGGAAAAAATTATTAATTTTGATTTCAATAATAGTTATAATAGGTGTAGTATTGTATATATTTTTTTTACTCAATGATAACGTTGCTAAAGCTCAACTTGTTATTGAGTCGGGTATAGTCCAAGTTAAACATGGAGATGAGTCATGGATACCTGCTGAAAATGGTATGCTTTTATATCAATCTGATTATGTTAAAACAGGGGAAAATACAAGTGCATCAATTATTTTATTTGAAAGTAGTATAATACGGCTTGATAGCAATACTGAATTATTCATTAAGGAAATTTTACAAGAGGCAGGGAGAACTACTATTAATCTTGAGCAAAATGCTGGTAGAACATGGAACACGGTATTAAAAGTAAGTGGGATAGATGATTATGATATTCAAACACCAACAACAGTTGCAAGTGTAAGAGGAACCTCATTTGATGTAAATCAAAAAGTTGGTAATACTACTAATGTAGGTGTTGGAAGCGGAACCGTAATTATTTCAAGTCTTCTTAACGGTGAAATTATCGATACAATAGAGGCGAATAGAGATGAAGCAGTGAAAGTTGATCCTGAATTAATTGATCAAAATCTTGAAATTATACCTTTTGAAAAAGACGAATGGGTTCTCCTAAATCAACAATTAGATGAGGAATTTAAAAAAGGGGTAAAAGAGGATTTTTATGATAGGATTCAACAATATATACCTGAATTAAAGGAGATATATGGTGTAACTGATGACGAATTAGAAATCCTAGTTGATGGGTATATAAATGGTTATGTTGATCTCCCAGAAGAAACACCGGATTGGATTAGGGAAATAATTGAATTATCATAGTTTAGGGATATAATGTCTAAATTATTTAAAAATAAATTAGTGAGAACACTAATAATTTCAATGTTCATCTCAGTTGTAATAACAGTACTATTACTAAATGGATTCTTAAATACTTGGGAAAATAAAGTTTCTGATGCTTTATATAGACCTAGTGGAACTCTTGATGATATTATAATTGTTGGTATAGATGATAAAAGCCTTCAAGAATTAGGCAGATGGCCTTGGCCAAGAGATTATTTCGCAAAGGTCATAGAAAATGTTAATGAAAGTGCAGTAATTGGTGTAGATATTTCATTTTTTGAGCAAACAGAAGAGGATGCTGAACTAGCAAACGCAATAAAAAATACTAAAAATGTAGTTTTATCTATGGAATATACATCCTTTTCCCATAAAAACAATGTTTTATTTGGAGAATCTTTATTAAAACCAAATTCAACATTAGGCGTTCCAGATGAAGATTATTCAATCGGCTATGTTAATCTTTACACAGACTCAGATGGTGTTACTAGATCATTTCCACCGCATATACAAGGTGTTGAAGACCATGATCATTTCTCAATTGTTGTTGCAAGAGAATATCTAGGGATTAATCCAGATCTTGATGAATCTCGAATATTGATAAACTTCTTTGATGAACCTGGTGGATACCAACATATTTCATTTTCAGATGTGTATAATGATAAAGTAAACAGTTCTTTTTTTTATAATAAAATAATACTTATAGGTTCAACCACTCCAGATTTACATGATGATGCAATAGTTCCTATATCTAATAAAGCAATGAATGGTGTAGAGATTAATGCAAATATTATTCAATCAATACTTACAAGAGATTTCATTAATTATCAAGATGATATTTCTGTAATTTTTTTAATTTTTATTTTTTCTCTTATTACAGGATGTCTACTATTTAGATTCAAGATTCATTTCGCTACTATTTTCTTAATTGCAATTATATTGTTTTATATTTTTATTTCAGTGATTATCTTTGATTACGGGGTTATAATGAATCTTATTTATCCAATCTTTACCATACTACTAGTATATATCGCTCTCGTTGTGTTTTATTATATAACAGAAGAAAGAAAGAGAAAATGGATAACTTCAATTTTTGGAAAATACGTTTCACCTATGGTTATTGATTCTCTTTTAAAAAATCCAGATAATATAAAACTAGGTGGAGAAAAGAAAAATATAACAATTTTTTTCTCAGATATAAGAGGATTCACACCTATAGCTGAAAAACTAAAACCTGAAGATTTAGTTCATCTATTAAACGAGTATCTTTCAGAGATGACTTCAATAATTTTAAAAAATCAAGGACTAGTAGATAAGTATATGGGGGATGCAATAATGGCTTTATGGGGTGCACCAATTGACCTAAAAAACCATACAGAAATTGCATGTTTAAGTAGTCTTGAAATGCTAGAAAAACTCAAAGAATTACAAGATAAATGGAAAAAACAAGGCATCCCATATTTTGACATTGGTATAGGTATAAACACTGGAGATGCAATAATAGGAAACATGGGTTCATACGATAGATTTGACTATACAGCAATGGGTGATAATGTTAATTTAGCATCTCGTTTAGAAGGTTTAAATAAATATTATGGTACTAATATAATTATAGGTGAAAATGTCTATAAGTTGGTTAGTAATAAATTTGAGATGAGAAAACTTGATGTTGTTAGGGTAAAAGGAAAGAAAAAACCTGTTCATATATATGAATTACAAGGAAAAAAAGATAAAATAAATAAGAAAAAACAAGAATTTATCAAATACTATGAACAAGGTCTTGAATTTTATTTGAATAAAAAATGGGATCAAGCTGTTAAATCATTTCAAACTGCTTTAGAAATATATAATGATAACGCATCAAAGATATTTATCTTGCGCATTCAAGAATTTATGAAAAACCCTCCACCTAAGGACTGGGATGGTGTTTGGGATGTTAAAACCAAATAAATATTAGTTAATATTTATTTTCTTTTTTTAATAGCCATAACAAAGATTACTACAATAGTCATAGCTATAAATGTAACTGTATCAAAACCAGGTACCCTCTGAGATATATACTCATCTATATCACTTGTTTCCCCTGTGTCAAGACGATATACATAATCCCATTTATCATTCCCTTTGGTATCTAATATATAAGTTGTTTCGTTATATTTTATTACCTTTGTTAATTTACCAGAATCAGTATCCTCAAAAAAATCATATGTATCATCATTGTTTCCATCAATTAGATTTCCTTCTATTATATCATCGATGTTTAAGATATTACCAATTATTATTGTATAATCACTTGTTTCTGAGTATGCTTTACCATCATAAGCCTTAATCAAAATTGTATATTCTCCGAATGTGTCCCAACTGTGGTTCATATAAATTAATGTACCATTTTTATAAAAACTAGTATTTACTTCATTTCCATCATCCCAATTAAACATATATTGTATTGTATCATTATCTAAATCATAAGATAAAGCTGTAAACTCATAGGTTTTATTTATCTCACCAGTTTTTGGACCAGTTATTATTGGTTTTGTTGGAGGATAATTTGCCACCAATATCGTTATTGATAAGCTATCTGTATCTTCTGCATTATCATCATCAATTACAGTTAATACAACATTATATATTCCTTCATTAGAGTAAGTATGAAATATTGTTATTTCAGTTGATGTTCCTCCATCATCAAAATCCCATTCATAATTAGTAATAACACCATCTGTATCATAACTCATTGAGCCATCAAATTGAATTTCTTCACCTGTTAATGCTGTATTATCACTTGAATACGCAATTGCGACGGGTGGATTATTTTGTGGAGGCGGATTTCCTTGCATCTGAGTTTTAAAAGACCAGATTTCAGATCTATTTTCTAATATTGAATCGTTAGCAACAACATACCATTCATATATTGTATCATAGTCAAGATTTAACCAAGAAACTGATGCTATTCCTCTACCTGTAACATTTCTGTCAATATCTATCAAACTATCATCATCTGCATTGTAAAAATATACATCCATTGTATCATTATTAGAATCTGAGACAAAAACATATAATGTAGGATTTAAAGTAACATTTAATTTACCATCATATGGTTCTGGATCACTTGGTTCATTTGGAGGAATATTATTTATTGTTATTGTTACATCTACTGAATTTATATTTGGCAATAAGATAATAAATAATCCAACCATAAAAATAATTGTTATAAGTATTGTTGATATTTTTTTTGCATCTTTTTTACTAATTATTGCAAAGATTTTTTTTATATTAAAATGAAGCTTTTTCATTAATTTCTGTTTATTGAATCATTAACATATTATTTATACATTTTTAATAAGGTAAAAAATAAATAAAATAACTTAAATTATTTGCATATATAAATAGATTTTTAGCCAGAACGTAATGTTATACTTTTTTTCAATAGGCTATGATTTATTTTACTCTACGAATAATTAGGAGTTTATTATAATTGATTAAATTATTTCTTTTTTTTCATTAAAACAAATGATATTAGAATTAAACCAGCAATTACTATAATCAAAATATAATAATATAAGTTATCTAACTTGTATTCTGAATTAGCATCTGAAGATGAAGAATTTACTAAAGTTCCAATTGAGGTAATTGTAATAACCATAGTTGTTGAAACCATAGATCCAGAAGTTTGAGTAGAATCCTCTTTATCGTAGGTTTTTATTAGAATTTTCCCTGTTTTTTTCCCTTGTTCAACTACTATAATAGGGTGAATTGTTTTATTTTCATGCGGATTTAATTCAAAAGAATTATTTTCAAAAATTACAGTGATATTTGTTGAACTAATTTCCACAATTGCAGATTTATTAGCATCATTTATAAATTCGATAACTTTTTGAACTTGACAGGTCCCATCTTCAGTAACATTTCCTTTAGCAAGCATATTCGTAGGGCTAATCCATACAGCAGCATCTATTTTTGGAGATGTTATATTAAAAGCTAAACTAATTATAAGTATTATAATCAGATAAAGATATGTATTTTTTTTCATATAACAATCATTCCTTAATTTGAGATGTTTTATAATATGCTATAATTTATTATGTAAAAAAGGTTTTGGGGGAGATAGTACCATAGTTTATCTCCCAGATGTGATTTTAATTGTTATATTATATCACTTCTACCAAGAAGTTGATTTGTCCTGTATACGCTCCTGCTTGGATAACAGTTGGTACATCTATAAAGAAATTAAATGGTATTGGTGAGGCGGTTGCATTAAAAACATCGAGAAAAGTATATGTTTCTGATAGAGGAGTTGCAGGTGGACTTCCCATATCATAAGATATGTTTTCGCAAGGAATAAAATCTGTAACTCCATCTTGTGTCATATTCGTACCAATAATAGATAATCTATAATCAATATTAACCCACACTTCATCACCACTTACCAAACAATAAGCACCAACATTATATCCATAAGTATTATTATATGCTGCTACACCAGTGGAACCAGGAAATAGCCCAGACCAATTGACGTTTGCGTCAGAAAATGATGCTGTTGTAAATGGATTAACATAAAGAGAATCATAAATTTGATATGGTGCACCCTCGTAAACTTCCCCACTTTTAACATAAACATCATGTTTACATCGAATGATATCATTCATTGTAAAAATTAAACTAAATAATGCTCTACTTACATCCTCTGGTTCCATATAGTGCTGGAAAACTAATGTACCTATATAAGTATCTTCTGGGCTAAGATAGGCATCTATAGTATGACTAAGAGGATCTTGATATATACCATTTACATCAAAGATAATTACATTAACAGTTAAGTTTTCTCCATCTCTAATATATGAATCAGATCTTAAATTATCTCCTCCATATCTTTGATCCCATACTTTAATATCATCCATATTTATAATCTCAATCCATGCCTGAATATAATCTGCAGAATAATCAATTACATCAGCTTCTGAAGGGACCCCAAAAGAATTAGTCGACATATGCGGAACTGAAATAAGCAGCATCATTATCGTTATAATTATACCAATAAATTTTTTCATTTTATTATAGCCTCCTTTATTTATTTTTATTAAAACTGATGTAACAATATATAATACTATGCTGAAACCATCGATATTTTATATAATTAGAACAATTGAAAAAAGATAAAAACTATAAATTAATAACTAAAGAGTAAATTATGAGACGCTATAAGATAATATGGGCTATTGTAGCAATTATTATGATTGTTGCTAATATATTTACAATCTATATAACAAAAGAACGGCATTATATCTCTGTCTATAACGCTTGGATGCTTTCAATAACTATACTTCTTATTATTCCATTCATGTATATCTTCATTTTAAAAAAAATCAAAAACCAAATAGAAGAAAGTATGATTACAATTTCACGCATCTTAACAACACAGAATAATGATACAAATACTAAAACATCAACTAAACTCTTGAAAAATTATCTTTATAGATTCCTAGATTTTGATGAGAAAAAAATAATTGAAAAAATTGCTGAAAAAAATGGTTTTATTCTTCAATCAGAACTTAGTAGATTAACTAATATGAACAAAGTAAGGCTTCATCGTCTACTTCAAAATATGAGAAAAAGGGAAATTATTTCTATAGAAAGATATGGTAAAACAAATAGGATAATATTAACTGAAGATGTAAAAAAAATTTTGTTAAATAATATAATTTAATATTAGTAATTATTTCCATTGTTATTTTTCTAGTCAAATAAAACTACAAATTTTAACTTTAGATAAGCATCTAATAAAATACTATCATCCTTCATAATTTTAAAAATATAATAATTTATTCAAATATTCTAAATATATTAGCAATGAGAAAATATAGACTATAATAAAATAATTGAAAATATGGAAACATTTTTATTACTTTTTTTCAGTTTAATTGTATCAAATAAAATTACTTAGACAGATCTTTTGAAAACATCCTGCGAACTTCCTCTGGGCATCCTCGAATGTCTTCTCCTTTTACCCGTTTAACTACTGGTTCAAGCACAGGACCTGTACGATCACAAAACGGGCAATGTTCATGAAGTTTTACTTCATCACCTGTTATAATAAAACTAGGATGACTTGTTGATATACCATCAAGAAAAGCAAATCTACCCCACTCACCATATTCCACAGGTTTAGATTCTTCATCAAGAACAAGCGGTTTATAATGAGCATAAGGTGCATGCAGATAATGCCCCTCAGGACAGTGAATCATCCAACCGTTACCCTCAACCATGCTGTAAACATCTAAAATAAATTTACCAGGAATGCCAAGAACTTTTTTCACCTCATTTCGGAACTCCTCATGCGTCATATTTTTTATACCTTTCCATCCTCCACCATTTGCTATTCCTCCTCGTTCACCAAAATCCAAACTCGACAAATTTTGAAATAAAAGATGTAATTCGTGCAAATGTTGATCCTTATGATTCAGAGTATTATATTGGAACAGGTAGAATCAATGCATATAAAGCATTAACAAGATATAATACTCAGCCCAGAATATCTGATACTCCATCTGGTGAGACAAAGGGTAAAACTGGAAGAGAATACTCATTTACTTCTAACGCATCTGACAAAGACGGTGATGATCTTTGGTATAAATGGGATTGGGTAGATGGAAATTATAGTGAATGGCTCGGGCCATGTGTTTCAGGTGAAGAGTGTTAGGCTTCGTATATCTGGCAGCAGGAAGCTAATTTCTCAATAAAAGTAATGGTTAAGGATGGACGGGGTGGAGAAAGTTATTGGTCAGCTCCGTTTATATTTAGTACACCAAAAAACAAAGCAATAGACTATCCAATGTTAAGTTGTTTCTTTGAAAAACTAATCCAGTGTTTTCCTTTCATGATAAAAATACTAAACTAGATATTAATATAAAATAAACTAAAATATCTAAACTTTCTTTATGTTAGAAGTGTAATCGTTATTAAATTATAGTCATCAAGTAATAGCGATACAAAAAACTATCTTGTAACATAGGAATTTTAATTTAACAACTTATAATAAATCATCTATTGATTCATAAAAGATGATTGTTATACGAAAAGCAAAATTAAATGATATTAATAATATTGTCGAGTTATGGCTAGAAGGAGACGATACTCAAGTTGATATTGTTAAAAAACATAGTCCACAACATCTCAAAGATTTTAACTTCAAAGATGATCGTATTGATATTTTAAAAGATTTCATTAAAAAGACAATATTTTCAAATAAAAGCAGAATATATCTCTCAGAAGAAGACAATAAACCATTTGGATATATCAAATTTTCATTAGTAAAAAATTCTCCAATTTCTAAGATTGAGAGATTTGGAAGGATTGATAATATTTACATTAAAAAAAATTATCAAGGAAAGGAAGTAAGTAGTAAATTAAAAGACGAAGCATTTAAATGGTTTAAAAAAAAGGGAGTTAATAGAATTCAACTATTTGTATTTCAGGATAATATACATGCAATTAATGTATATAAAAAATGGGGATTTTCAACTAGATTAATTGAAATGCGTAGGAGTGTTTAGATATTGGTAATAAAATCAAATCTCTAAACTATTTTTTTTATTTTATAATCTGAAAGGAGATATAGTTTCGTAATTACCAGTAAAAAAATAATATTTTTTCATGTAGGAACCACAACCTCAAATGTTAATGAATTAATGCATTATAACTATCAATCAGAAGAGGACTTAAAGAAGATATATGATAAAGCTACTCTTTGTTCAAAAATATATCCTTTTCAATCTTAGATGACGGCTGCGGAAATGAACTATCTTAAAAATTTTTTTATATTTATTCATCTTCTTGATAAATTCTAATAAAATTTTCAATACTTCTATCATAAGTTTTTTCAACATCATCCTGGAAAAAACAAGCGGGAAGCTCACCACGACTTTTATGATACAAGATACACTCACAACACATGCCTTTTCTACTACACGGATAAGTACAATTGCATTTCATCTTATTATTTTCAATTTTACACTCAGCCATACAAATACACCACATAAATCTTATGAAACCAATTTTTTAAACTCATCTTCGCTAATAATATTAAGATTTAATTTTTTTGCTTTTTCATATTTTGAACCAGGGCTTTCGCCAACAACAACATAATCAATATCTTTTCCAACACTACTTGCAACAATTCCACCCATTTGTTTAACAAGATCAGATGCTTCAGGTCGGGTAAGACTTACGAGACCACCTGTAAAAACAAACTTTTTTCCCTGTAAAGGCAGATCTTTTTTTCTTTCTTCTTTTGTTTTAACACCAATTTCTTTCAATTTATCGATTAATTGTATGTTTTCATCGGTTGCAAAAAACGTTGCAATAGCATCTGCCGATTTTTCACCAAGCCCATAAACTTCTTTCAATTCTTCAGAGGACGCTTTTGCAAGTTCATCGATTGAATTATACTTTGCCGCTAGTAGTTGAGCAGCATACTTTCCAACATGTCGTATGCCAAGACTATAAATTAATCTTGAAAGATCTTGTTTTTTACTTTTCTCAATTGAATCAAAAAGATTTTGTGCTGATTTTTCTTTAAACCCTCCGAGTTTTAATATATCTTCTTTTTTCAAAAAATAAAGATCTGCAATGTTATCAACTAAACCTTCTTCAAGAAGTTTATCAATTGTTGACTCACCTAGATGGTCGATATCCATTGCATCACGTGACGCAAAATAACGAATACGCCATTTTAAACGAGCAGAACAATTCTTATTTGGGCATCTAACTGCAACTTCACCTTCAGCTCTTACAACTTCTGTTCCACAAACCGGACATTTTTTAGGAATAATTTTACGCTTTTCAACGCCTTTTCTTTTTTCTTTTATACTTTTTACAACCTGAGGGATTACATCCCCGCTACGTTCAATTAAAACCGTATCACCTATGCGAATATCTTTCCTTTTTAACTCATCAAAATTATGCAAGGTTGCCCTAGAAACAGTAACACCACCTACTTCAACAGGCTCAAGTATAGCTACAGGAGTTAGAGTACCAGTTCTCCCAACTTGAATTGCTATATCATTTAGACGCGTTGTTGATTGTTTAGCTGTAAACTTATAAGATATTGCCCACCGAGGATTTTTACTAGTACGCCCAAGTATTTTATGCTGAGCAAGAGAATTTACTTTTATGACTGCTCCATCTACTTCATAATCAAGACTTTCCCTTAAATCTTCAAGTTTTTTACAATAATTTATTGCTTCTTCAATATCTTTAACTTTTTTGGCTAGAGGATTAGTTCTAAAACCTGCTTTTTTTAATGCATCGAGTGCGTTTTCATGAGTTTTAAGATCTTTATCATTATACGAAACAAAATAAATAAAATTATCAAGAGGTCTTTTTGCAACTATTCTTGAATCAAGTTGACGCAATGAACCTGCTGCTGCATTTCTAGGATTAGCAAAAACAATACCTTCTTTTTCAGATTGTTTTCTATTGTATTTCTTAAAACCCGAAAGAGACATATATACTTCGCCACGTACTTCAACATTTTTTAAAACATCACCATATAGTCTTAAAGGAATACTATGAATTGTTTTCAAATTCTGAGTTATATCATCACCACGAACGCCATCACCACGAGTTGCACCTCTAACAAGTACCCCATTTTCATACAAAAGCGCAACACCAGCACCATCTATTTTAGGTTCAACCACATATTCAACATCTAAAACATATTTTTTTACACGATCATCAAAATCGCGTAGTTCATCATAATTGTAAGTATTTGCAAGTGAAAGCATTGGAACTTTATGTTCAACTGTTTTAAAACCTTCGAGAGGTTCTTCGCCAACCCTCTGGGTTGGAGAATCAGGTGTTATAAGATCAGGATATTCAAGTTCAAGTTTTTCAAGTTTTTTGAGAAGCTTATCATATTCATAATCAGAAACAACAGGATTGTTTTCAACATAATACTTGTAATTATGATAGTTTATTTGTTCCCTTAATTTTTTAATTTCTTTTTTAGCTTCGTTTTTATTCATACTATGTTTCACAAACCCAATTTCTTTTCAACTTCTTTATAGGTATAAGTATTTAGAATATCTTTTTTTTCAAGCCATCCACGTCTCGCTGTAGCAACACCAAACTGCATAAAACCCAAATGATTAAGGTTATGTGAATCGGTTCCAATAATAAATTTAGCTTTTTTCTCTTTAGCAAGTTTTACATTTAAATCATTTAAATCAAGACGATCAGGAAAAGCATTTATCTCAAGAAAAATGTCTTTTTCAACAGCTTTTTCAATTATTTTATCCACATTAAGCTCAAATGGTTCTCTTCTACCAATTAACCTACAAGTAGGATGTGCAAGAAAAGTAACATTTTCATTTTCCATTCCACTAAGAATTCTGTTAGTAATGTCCTTGGGTGACATTTTAAAATTCATATGAATACCAATTCCAACAAAATCAAACATTTTCAAAACCTTATTACTATAATCAAGGCTTCCATCACTTTTAATATCACACTCAGTTCCACATAAAACCTTAAAATTTGAAAATTTTTTGTTAATTTTCTCGATTTCTTTTATTTTTTCTATAACTCTTTCTTCAGAAAGCCCATGTGCAACATGAAGTGATTGAGAATGATCAGCAATACCAATATACTCATAACCAATTTTTCTTGTATGGTTTACAAGATTTTCAATTGTTTCAAAACCATCACTCCAATTCGAATGAATATGAAAATCACCTTTTATATTCTCAAATTTTACTAAGTTTGGAAGCATATTCTTACCAGATGCTTCTATCTCCCCACGGTTTTCACGCAATTCAGGTTCAATAAACAAAAGACCTAGTTTTTTGTAAATTTCTTCTTCATTTTTTCCAACTATAAATTTCTCAGTTTCTTTATCAAAAAGACCATATTCATTAAGCTTAAAACCTTGTTTTATGGCAATACCGCGCATTTTAACATTATGCTCTTTTGATCCTGTGAAATATTGTAGAGCTGCACCATAACTTTTATCTTCCACAACCCTCAAATCAACCTGTAAATTATCATTTAAAACAACGCTAGTCTTGGTACTACCTTTTAAAAGAACACGCTGAACATCGTTATATTTCACAAAATATTCCATTACTTCATCAGGTTTATCAGAGGATGCAAGAATATCAAGATCACCTATCGTTTCTTTCCATCTGCGAAGACTACCAGCTATGCTAAGTCTTATTATTTCTTTGCATCCATGAAGATATTCAATATATTTTTCCCCATCTTCAAAAGCAACATTAATAAGCATACGTCCACTGATTTTTTCCTTAAGCTGAATCCCTCTTAGTATATTTCTTTCTGTTATTTCACCAAAACCTTCTAAATTTCTTACTTTTCCATCAATGCATGCTTTTTGTAGATCCTCAATTGTTTTAATACCAAGTTTTTGATACAAAGCAGCAACTTTTTTAGGACCAAGACCGGATATATCAAGCATACCTAGAAGACCAGTGGGTATCTCCTTTTTTAAACGATCAAAATACTTAAGTTCCCCCGTTTCAACAAGCTCTGTTATTTTTTTTGAAAGTGCTTCGCCAATACCTGAAATTTCTCTTAGTTTTCCTTTTTTTACAACATCTTCAATATTTTCATCCATTATTTCAATTGTTTGAGCAGCCATTCTATAAGCACGTGTTTTAAAAAAAACTTCACCTTTAAGATCAAGTAGATCTGCGATTTGATATAAAACATCTGCAATAAACTGGTTTTTCATAGATAATCACATATGAGTTTTTAGTTAAGATAAATCACAATATTTACCTCATCATCATCTTTAATTTCTAGTTTTTCTCTAAGATATGTTTGAGATATAAACTCAAGAACATTTGAATAATGACTACGCATTGGAAGAACAATTGCTCCTTTTATGCCATTGATTTCTGCTTGAAAGCATCTTACTGCTCCAAAAGTTCGATTACGTGTTTTAAACTCAGAGATTTCAATTGCCTGGTTATTTTTTAAAAATCTTAATTTATTTTTTTCAATAAGCTCGATTTTAACATTTAAAGTACCAGGATATGGCGAAAAACCAAGTTTTTCTTTAAACTGTTCAACGTAACCCGTCTGTTCAGTATAGTAACGCCCTTCACCCATCCCTGATACAACAATGCCTTTAAATTGAACTCTATCAGTAAGTTCAAAAATCTGTTGATACTGCAAATGCTCGTTTTGTAATGCATCTTCACCTAAAGATGTAATTTGTATTATTTGTTTTTTAATCCCTAATTCTCGTGTAACCATCCCTATTTTATCAAGTTCAAGTAAATACCTCGAAGCGGTTTGCTGACTTGATTCAATTTGTTTACCAAGCTCAAGAGAAGATATTTCTATTTTATTTTTAATCGCTCCAAGTAAA
>MUGC01000010.1 GCA_002900535.1 Thermoplasmata archaeon M9B1D
TTGAACAAAAATCAAAATCATAAGCTGTTCCAGCTTTTCCAGAAGAAGGACCATTAATAGTTGGTTTTCCAGGTGGATTATTATAAGCAGCTTCAGCAGTTACAACTGGTATAACTAAAATCAAACATATTATCAATATTTTAATTTTTTTCACGTTTTTTCACCCCTTTTCTAAAAACTTACCAATTGGTAATATATTTGATTATAAAAGGTTTATGGTAAGATAATTAAATTTTATTGTTAAAGAGAAATCTTATATTCAACAAAATTAAAAAAACAATATATGGAAACAAAAAAATGTAAAAAAAGAAAAATGGGGAGAGTTGAACTCTTTATCTATGTTCAGAATCAAAACCCAATTGATTCCTTATTTCTGCAATATGTAGATGAGGAGCTAATGAAGTTATTGCAAAAAATATTGCCAGCAGGAACCAAAATGTTGAATCCAAGTCAAAATCAATTTTCAATATTCTCCAAATAATTCCTATTATTACAAGTATAATAGAAAGAGCTTCACATATATTACACCAATTACCGCATATTATAAGTTGTTTTTTTGCTTCTTCTCTATCTTTAAATGGTTTCTCAGCCATTCTCATACACCTCATTTTGTAAAACAAATGTTTGTTTATAAATATCTTCTTAAAATTTAAAAAAACAACGCTTGAAAACGACAAAATGTTAAACTGGTTTCATATCAACAAAAAAAGAAAGAAGAAAGGTTTTTAGTGAGATAGAACTGATTTTCCAATGTGTTTGAATTTCAAGAGGGCTTAAAACACGTTTCTCTTGAATTTTTTTTCTTCTGTTGAGTAGCTTGGGTTCCCACAAGCCCATTGGATAGTCTATTAAAGTTTCTATATAAATTAAACTAACATAATACGTAACATTTGTTTCTTAATAATTATAAAGGTTTATATAAAAATAATATAATTACATTTTGGAGGTAAGGAATAATTTATAACAGGAGTGAATTTTTATATCATTTCAATTTACACCCCTACTATAATATTAACTTCACTCCCCTCCAATACATTTTATAGCTACTACTAAGAAAACAAATGTAAAAAAGAAAGAAAAAAGAGTTTTTAGTTTATATTATCATTTGGTTTAGTATTTTCTCCAAGAAAGGAAAACACCGAAAGAACCTTTGTAAAAACAGAGATGTGCTGATTGCCTTAGTTTTTGACATATAGACAATAAGCGAATCAGACCATTCACTTTCATAATCCCATTGATCCTTTGCTTTCACTTTTATTTGATAGTTACCTTTTATTTTCCAACTGTGGGAAGCTGTGCATTCATCACCTGATCTATATGGTCCAAGCCATCCAGTAGCTGCCCCATCACCCCAGTCAAACCAAAACCATACGGGATCACCACCAGGTTCAATAGTTGAGGTTGTATATTCATAATTTTCTTTAATATTTCCAATTAGTCTTCCATCTGGAGTCTTTGGTTTATTTGGTGCTATTTTTTCATATTGTAACCATGTTGCTACTCTTTCAATTTGTATATCACCGGATGGATTCCATGAATCTATACAGTTATAATTCCAAACTAAAAGATTTGAAGGACCTCCACTAATTGTTGTTACAAAACATTTATTGCTAGTTGCTCCAAAATACATATCACTTGTTGTACTATCATCCCAGGTTACATCTACTGGAATCCATCCATAATTGGGTAAATAAATCTGAGTCCATCGGTGAAAATCCGTGTCATTAAATGGAGGAGATGGAATAGGGCAAGTAGAACAAGAAGTTATTGTTCCACCAATATAACGAGCAGGGATACCCGCTGCTCTACAAAGTGCAATATATAAAAAACTATACTCACTACAAGATCCATTACCACGTGAAAGTACAACTGGGGCTTCATCCCAACCGCCTTTCATTGAATAGTTTAAATTATTTTTTACATAATCATGTAATAATTTTGCTTTCCAATAAAGATTTGTTTCACTACCAACAGCATCTTGTACAGCTTGTTGAATATCAGGATTTGTTATATTGTATTTTGTTTCATCTGAAGTATATGCATTAAATATATCAATTGGAATTAAACCAACAACATTTGCAGGATCTATATCATATGAGATATTGTAAATAATCGCATCAACTTCATAATATGTGGTAGAAGTTATTCCTCCATATATCGGTCTTTCATATAATGCAACAGCTAGACCCCAATTATCATAATTTGTTGTAAATAAATTAGGATTATATGTCACTGTTCCATCAATAACTTGATTAGGAATTATCATAGATGACGGTGGTACAGCATATCGAGTCTCAACTGTAACTCCTCTTGTTCCATTATTTTTAACCGAATCTGTATATCTAATTTTTACATTAACTGGATCTGAAAGTTCATAACTATCAAAAATTAGATCATTGTTAATATCATGATGTCTAAATTTATCATAAAATCTAAGTTCATGGTTTTCATAATTATCGATTAAAATATTATCACCCTTGAACGGATCTTCATTAGTTTTCTTACAATTTTCTATGTATATACTGGTGCCCTGTGAATTTAAAGTTATTTCATAAATTGATGATATTGTAATTATTAATAATATAAACATTAAAATGCTTATTATTTTCTTTTGCATATTTTTTCTGCCTCCCAAATCAAAAAAAACAATTTATAAAACAAAATACTGCTATTTAATAATTATTAGACATATAACGATTATTTTATTATAACAATTGTTATATTAGATGAAAAAAATCATTTATATGAACAACAAAATGTAAAAAAAGAAAACAAAGAGATTGGGTTAGATTAGTATTTGGTTTAGTATTTTTTCAAAGAAAGACGCCCATCTAATCCTTGTATTTATTCATTCTTTGGAATCTCTCTGATTCAATCCTTGAGACAAGAAGAAACAACTTTTTTCTTAAGCTTTGAGTAATTAAAAATTTAGTTTTATATGGGCATTCTTCATCTAAAATAGCACAAGTATTATCCTTATCAAATATTACAGGATACATTCGACATCCTTTGGGCCTATGGTCATATATTGAGCATTTTATACCGTTGTGAAATACGCAACGTCCATCTCTATTTTTTAACTGTAACCATCCATTATGAGTATCAACAAAGAAATCATGAGAAAAACCTAAATTTTTTATCCTATTTATGTCCATGTCTGAAAGAAGCATGATCGTATCTTTACAGCATTTTATACAATTTAAATCGATACAAGGACTACTCATTTAATACTCTCAAAATACTATCAAAGAACAACTATAAGTTTATAAAAACTATCTTAAACAAAAAAATGTTAAAAAAAGAAAAAAAGAGATTAGATCTTTAGATTATTTGGTTTAGTATTTTTTCAAAGAAAGGAAAACGCTGAATGAGTTTTTCTATCAAAGATAATAGAATATTTATTTGTTTATCTTTGTAAGTTGTAAGTGATACATTAATTATTTCGTAATCACTTGTATTTTCCTTATTTTCAATCTTTATCTGTCCAGAAAAATTAGTTTCTTGTATATCTGGAGCAATAACTTTAACTTCAACTGTAATTATTCCATCTTCAGGTTTTACATTATCACCATTAGATGGCATAAAATACCATGTGCCCCAATCAGGATATTTTGAAACCGTCCAATTTAGAAGTGAACCTGCATCACCAATGTTTTTTATTATAAAACTCCCATTTACTATTGCTCCTGGTTTTAAATTAATCCAATTAAAACCTCCTTCACAATAAAGATCAGGTTCTTTTTCAGGTTCAGAGTCATGATTTTTCACTATTGTTTTTCTATAAATTACTGGGGATTGATATCCTTGATTATCTATTGCTAATGCAGATATTATATATGAGCCATCTTCATATATTGTTGTATCCCATATTTTCTGCCATTGTTCTGTTCCCTGAGCTTTTATCCAATCTCCCTCATTACCAATTTTTAGATATACATATTTGATGTTTCCATCTAGATCATAAGCTGTACCATTTATTGTTATCGTATCTTTTACTGTTTCATTTTCAGTTGGAGTATTTATAAATACTCTGGGACGAATTATATCATCGTCATCATCTAGCGTATAAGGAATAGCAAATCCTGTGATCTGCGTAGTTACTGTACCAAAGTTTCCGATTTTTGTTAATTTTGCTGTGTTTAGATTACACGTATATAATGCTCCTTCGTCGCCATTATCTACAGTAAATGCTGCTAAATAACAAATACCAGTTTCTTTATCAAATTCCATATCTTGACCATGGTTTAAATCAACACCAAAAGATCCAATTAGTGTTGCTGAACCATTTTCAAGATTAATAGAATATAAACTATCTGTATGTAAATCATTTCCATACATCATTCCAAAACCATCGCAAGCTAGACCAGACATTACACCATTGGTTATGCCAAATGGTCCAACTAACGTTGCGGTACCTGATTGCATATCGATAGTAAACAGATTTTTTGAACCGCAAGCGTATAAAGTATCAGAAATATCATCATATGCTAGGCCATTTAAACCTTCATTTGAACCTGAAGATCCAACTAATATCATTTCACCGGTGATATGATCTATAATCCAAATATTTGAATTACTTTCTGGTGCATATTCAGAACACCACCATTTATCATCAATCCATGTTGCACCTGAAATCTTATCCATTGATATTGGGGTGGCAATTGTATATAGGATCTCGGGGTTATTTAATTCAAAACGAACAATGAGATCAGGGTTAGGATAAGCTTGATAACCATAACATATTTTTTCTTCAATAATGCAGTTATTTGTAGTATTATTAATAGTTTTAGTTGTACCATTAATAGCAGTTGCTCCAGTTAACATTGCATTTGTTATTGGGTTATTTTGCTGATTATATTGTTCATATATATTGAAATTTAAAATACAACAGAAAGCAAGGATGATGATTACGAGGTTTCTATATATTGAAATGTTTTTACTCCTCCTATCAGAATGTTAATCTATATCTTGTAGTATTTAATATTTTACCTTCTTATAAATATTTTTGAAGACATATGCTACGAAATTAAAAAAAACAACACTTTGAAACATCAAAATGTTAAAACAGATTTCTGTTAACAGTTGTTTAAATAAACAAAAAATTTTATACCCAATAATATATTACATTACCTAAAAAAATAAAAGATTAAATAATCAATTAAATTTAGGATGGGTAAACAAAAATTATAATTAAATAATTTTAAAAATAAAAGACATATGTTGAAAAACATATTGGTGAAAAGAAAATGAAGACTATATTAGTGGTGGATGACGAATCTGATATAAGAGATAGCATTAAAATGATACTTGAAAAAAAAGGATATAATGTTATTACGTCATTTGATGGAGATGACTGCTTAAAAATTTTAAATCATTCAAAAATTGATTTAGTACTACTTGATATTATGATGCCAGGTAAACCAGTATCAGAAATAGTTGAAAACATAGAAAATGTTAAAATTGCTTATGTAAGTGCTATCCAGATTTCTGATATTGAAAAAAAAGAATTATCGACACAGGATAATATTGTGGATTTTATTCAAAAGCCATTTGATACGATAGAACTAGCTGATAAGGTAAAAAAAATACTAGGTGAATAAGATGACTTCTGCAGAAGATTTATTCTATTATCAATCAACACTTATCCTGATGCCAAGTATTGAATACAATAATGTTATCACTCAATTACCAAAAAAATTATCTGAAAAAAAAATATGTTACGTAACACTAAATAAAACCAAAGCTTCTTTAATTGATCTCTTTAATAAAGCGGAAATTAATACTGAAAATATTGTTTTTATTGATGCAATAACCAAATCTATTAGCCAGGTTGAGAATACAAAAAATTGCTATCTTGTTAGTTCACCACAAGCATTAACTGAACTGTCAATTGTTATAACTGAAGTTTTGCAACAAAAATTTGATTATTTGATATTTGACTTATTAACTACTCTAATGATTTATCAGCGAGAAGAAGAACCAGTTATAAGATTTATCTCAAATATTGTTAATAAAATTAAAACATCTGATTGTAAAGGTATATTTTATATTTTGAATATAAAAAAACATGAAGCGTTGATTGAGGAATCATTCATGGTTATGGATAAAATTTTAGATTCTAAATATATTACCTTGCAAGAAGTAACTCAATAAAACATGGTTTGTTTGAACATATAATTTAGTTATCTTTAATATTCAAATTATTCTTATCTAACCATATATAGACATAATAAGGAAAAATTTCAAAAGCTATCACAGATATTTTCGTCATTAGATAATCATAAAAACTTGTAGATTCTGTACTAAACTAATCAGATATAGCAAATTATCTATTACACACCCTCAGCTAAAAACGGCTCCTTTTTGTATGTAGTTTTTAGCTCTTCTTTAATAACCTCAGCTAATCTACGAATACCCTCTTTTATTACTTCATCATCAGAATATGAAAAGTTCAACCTCATCGAGTTATAATTACCTCCCTCTGGAAAAAACGCGTCTCCAACTACATAAGCTACTTTCTTATTCAGAGCCTTTCTAAAAAGGATAGAAGTGTTAATACTTTGCGGGAGTGTAATCCATATGAACATACCGCCTTTAGGGATAGTCCATTTTACCCCTTTTGGAAAATTATTTTTTATTTCTTTAAGCATAAGATCTCGTTTTCTCTTGTACATTTTGCTTATTTTTTCTACTTGCTTGTCTAGATATCCACCATTAACATATTTATAAGCAATATACTGTGAGAATACGTTTGTGCAAAGGTCAGTAGCTTGTTTTGCTAGTATTAATTTTTCGAGTATTTCCCTTGGTGAGATTATCCATCCAAGTCTTAACCCAGGGGCTAGAATTTTTGAGAAAGTACTCATATAAATTACTCTTCCTTTTGTATCAAATGATTTTATAGCAGGTAAGGATTTTCCCTCAAAAATTAGATCGCTATATGGGTCATCTTCAACTATCAAGAAATCATATTTTGATGCGATTTCAATAAGCTCCTTGCGATGGCTAAGAGACATAGTCTCTCCTGATGGATTTTGGAAAGTTGGAACTGTATAAAGAAATTTTGGATATATTCCGGTTCTTCTTAAACGCTCCAAGTTTCTTCGTAATGAATCGATGTCAATACCTTCATCGTTCATAGGAATAGATTCACAGTTAGCTTCCAATGCTCCAAATGCTTGAACAGCTCCAAGATAAGCCGGAACATTGGTTAAATATGTATCACCAGGATCTAAAAAGCATAAACCAACTAAAAATAAAGCTTGTTGAGCACCACTTGTTATAAGAATATCATGTAATTCGCAGTTTATATGCTTTTTTTTCATCCGTTCTGCAAGTACACCACGGAGTTGAGTTAATCCCTCTGTTGTTCCATATTGCAATGCGTTTTTGATATCCTCTTTAAAAATATCTTCAATGCAATCATGGATTACTTCAACTGGAAATGCATCTGGATTTGGTAACCCTCCAGCAAAAGAAATCATTCCTGGTACCTGAGTTATTTTTAATAATTCTCTTATTTCCGAAGCTCGTAGTATTTTAGCTCGTGTAGAAAATAATCGTTCAATATTTACAACCATAGAAAAGTCCCATTTATGTGAATATAAAGGATTTTATAAATATTGGCATTTTTCATAATAAATTTTAACAATTTAAATTATAAAATTAGATAAAAAATTTGAATTTTTTAAAAACCTATAATTGATATTAATAATTATTTTTAATCTTTAAGAAATAAATGTTATTATTTGTCACCAAAAAACAAAAATAGGGTTTACTTTTTTTACAAAAAAGTGTAATTAATATAATTAATAAGTTTTTTACCTTATATAAGGAATAAATTTAAGTACTATGTTATATATATATTATTAAACTATTTATTAATGATAGTGGAGGTGTAAACATATGAAAAAGTTGATTCCATTGTTAGTAGTAGGATTTTTAATCCTAAGTGGATTTGGAGCTGTTGGTTTTACAGTAAATAACGATAACTATAATCAAATTGAAGAACAGTCAGATTTAGAATATAAAAGCTTGTCTTTGACAGAAACTATGATGATTTCTGAACCAAATATAATTTTAAAGGATGATTATGTAACTTTAGATATAAAAGAAGCGACTAGTACACTTTTAATAACAGGTGAACCTCAGATACCTGTTATAACAAAAACATTTACGTTTCCTGCTGGGACTATAATTGATAACGCTGACATTATAATAGATTGGGAGGAGATCAGTCTAACTGAAAAAATAATGCCTTCTCCAGCACCGGAACCATTAACCTCAGAACCCGTAACCTTTGTCAATGAACGTAAAGAAATAGACGATACTGTTTATTCCAGCACAACAATGTATCCCTCTGAACCTTATACCATACGCACTGGATCAGGTTTAAAAGATGGTGAACATGTATTATATTATAATGTCCGTTGTTACTCTCAATATTCGCCAGCAAATAATTTAATTAAAGTACCAAAAAAGATTGATATAAATATAGAATATAGTGAACCTATTGTACCATTATTTAGTGCAAACACATATGATTTTCTTATCATTACAGATAATAAATTTAAAGATAAAATGCAGGAGCTAGCAGATTACAGAAACAATCAGGGCATTAAAACAATAGTGGTCACAACTGATGAGATCTATCCTAACTATAATGGAGTTGCTGATTGGGAGGATATCAAATTATTCCTAGCAGATGTTGTTAAAGATTGGGGTGTTGATTATGTCTTGCTAGCTGGTGGACACAAAGGACAAACAAATGAATGGTATATACCTGAATTTTTAAGCCATAATTTTGATGGCGCCTATGCTGGCAATGGAGTAGCATATGACGAAACCTATGCTTCTGATTTATACTATGCTGATGTTTACCGTTATGATCAATATGGACATGCAATAATGGATGATTGGGATAGCAACGGTAATGGAATATATGCTGAAGGACCATACTATAATAGTATTGATATACCTGATTATTATCCAGATGTATATCTGGGACGAATTCCATTAAGATATTCATGGGAAGCAGATATCATAGTTGACAAGATCAAAGAATATGATACCAATATTAACCCATCATGGTTTTATAAATGTGTTGTAGCTGGTGGAGATACATCACCACCTGCAAGAGATGAGCATGGTAATTGCGACCCTGGGGTTTATGAAGGAGAAATAGTATGTGATTTAATCGCAAGTCGTTTAAAATCAACAGGTTTTTCATCAACAAAATTATATACATCAAACAATGGAGATATCCAAGTAACAAGTTCAGATGATGTTATCCCTGTGATCAGTCAAGGATGCGGTTGGCTCGCTATGCAAACACATAGTAACCCTGCAACCTGTGGTAACTTCTTTCCAGAAGCACCAACAGAAGCAAATTTTACGCATTTCTTTACAATATTTGATGTAAAAAATTTTGATAACGATGGAATGTATCCGTTTTTTACACTTGATGGATGTCATAGTGGTCAGTTCAACGCTACAATGCAACAAGTTGTCGATGCAGGCAGTATAGATTTTCCAAGATCTTATTTTCTTGAATGGGCACCAACTGATATGTGTTCATGGGCTCTTCTCCAGGAAGGTGGCGGGAGTATTGGTACCGTTGGAGTATCAGCTCTTGGTTATGGTTATATTAATGACTATATTATCGAAGGTCTTGGTGGATGGATAATGCCTAGATTTGCTCATGCCTATGCTGTTCAAGGATTAGAAACAACTGGAGAAATATGGGTTCAAGGTATAACTGATTATATTAATATCATCGATGCTATAAATACTGATGAAATTGATAGAAAAACTATTGAGGAAAGAGTGTTCTTGGGAGATCCAACTGTTATATTAGGAGGAGCACTGCAGACACTACCAGCTGATAGTTCCGAAGATGAAGATACATACGATAATGAGCAGTTTGAAAAACCTTCATTTGATGCTACTTCTATAGCAGATGTCCCCAGTTGGAATGAGGGACAGGAATGGACATTTAAAATCTATGATTTTGATTTTTCATTTCATGAAGTAGAAGGTAGAGATATCGATATACATTTAACTGCAGGTGACCTCAATTTAATAGTTGAAGATGTAACTGGTGATACTTGCTCTCTCAAGTTAGCAATAGATAATGTTGATGGATCTTTTGACATTCACTTTGATCCATACACAGGCGAAGAACCAAAAGTTATTACTTTTGAATTCCCACAGTCTACTGCTATACAAGGAAACATATATTTTGAAAAAAGTAGTCTTGCTATAGGTAAAGTAGAATTAACCTTAGACTTAGTATTTGATACACAAGAGCTTTTAGATTCTCTAGGTTTTGAACTGCCTCCTTTACTACAAAAATTTATACCCGAAACAATCCCTGTAACCGCTAATTTGATACTGGAATTTGACCACCCGTTTACTTTAATTCAATTCCCACTAAATTCTGATTCTGGATGGGGAATTGAACAAACGAAAATTACCATTGATGGAACAATAGAGTCAAAATATTTCAGAATACTAAAAATTATAAACAATATTCTTGGAATATTTGGCATTGATTTGATCCCACCAGAACTTGCAAAATATCTACCAGTTATAGATATTTCAGAAGTACTAACCGATTTTGAGATTCCTGCTGAAATTGAAATACCTGGGTTAGAACAGTTTTTCAGAAAACCTCTATTTTTAGTTGATAAAATCCAACAGATAAATGTGGGAGCGGGTTCTTTCAATGCATACGATATTCAAATTGTACAAGGGGTTGGAGATTTATATTATTCAGATGAGGCTGAAATGATTGTAAAATTTGATTTGAATCTTAACGACTATTGTCCTATTCTAAACAATTTAGAACTCGAGTTAATAAGCATGAGCAATTAAACCTAAAAAATTTAATCTTTTTTTTTATTTTTTTTTTACAGTAAAAACTAAGTGTTTCTATAAAATTTTTAGACTAGTTGCCTTTGTACCATTCTTGGTATTTTCTTTTGTATATTCAATTTCATCTCCTTTGCTGAGAAAAATTGTCCAAAAAGGAATATCATTTTTATGAATAAAAACATCTTCGCCGTCTTCACCTTCAATAAAACCATATCCTTGCCTTATACTGTACCATTTAACAATTCCTTTCATAATTTTGTATAACTCCATTAAAAAAATAATAAAAAGATTTTTTGTTTAAAAAAGTTGACGATTATTCAAATTTAACTTTTTAACCTAAAATCTTTTTGGTTTATGTTTCTGATAACAATCTCTACAATAAACAGGTCTAGTTCCATCTGGTTTAAAAGGAACTTCAGTTTCTGCTCCACAATCTGCGCATGTTACTTTATGCATTTCTCTTGGAGGTCTATTAAAACCTCTATTTCTATTTTCTCTATACATACTTAATTTTTCCTTTTACATGATATTGCTTTGTTTATTAAGGCAATATTTTTGCATACTGCTATGTAAGACTTATATTTAATGATATCCATCGAAAACTCTCTTTTTAGATGTTTAATCTTCAAAAGTATGTTTTTTTATTAAATGATAAATTAGTTAAAATTCTAAACGTTTTTAATGCTATGTCAATTTCAATAATTATAATATTATTTTTAATGGCTTTTCTTCCACCAATGATATACGTAGTTTGGATTAGAAATACTGAAAAATTTAACCGTGAAAAATGGAGACCAATAATCTTTTGTTTTTTATGGGGTTCAACAATTGCTATAATTGCCTCAATATTTTTGGAGATATTCCTAGAAATCCCTGTGGCTATTACGTCTAAGGATTATACATCTTTTATGCTTATTATGACTGTAATCGTTGCTCCATTTGCAGAAGAACTTACAAAACCTCTCGCTCTTAGATTTAAAATCGTTAAAAAAGAACTCGATGAACTTGAAGACGGGTTAATTTATGGTGCTGTTGCTGGTCTTGGTTTTGCAGCAACAGAAAATCTTTTTTATGGATATACTGCTTATACTTCTAAGGGATTGCTGTATTTCTTTGGCCTTATATCAATTAGAAGCATTGTAGGATGCTTTCTTCATGCATCAGCAACTGCTTGGACTGGTTATGGGTATGGAAGATATATCATGAAACACTCAAGACTCATCAGTGTTGTACCTTTTTTATTACTTGCAATGCTTATCCATGGGTTTTATAATTTCATTCCTACTTATGGTGTAATCACTGGTTATGTTTCATCATTTTTTGTTGCAATTGCCTTTGTTTTGTTCTCAATTGTCATTGTTAGAAAAAAGATTCAAAAACTTGATAACAGAAATAATGAAAATATTTTATAAAATGCAAACGTTATCATTTTATAAATGTGAGAGGATCAATATTGAAAAAAATTGGTGTTTTAACAAGGGATTGTGCAGGTGTTAACGCAGCAATTAGATCAATTGTTAGAACAGCTTGTATCTGTGATATTGAAGTAATTGGAATAATGCACGGATATAAAGGCTTAATAGATGGTGAGTTTGTCCACTTGAATCATCGTTCTGTATCTGGTATTATAAATCAAGGAGGAACAATTCTAAAAACGAGTCGTTGCCAACGTTTTTATAATAAAGAAAGTCAAAAACAGGCAGTAGAAAATATTCATAGGATGGGTCTCGATGGTTTGATTGTAGTAGGTGGGAACGGCTCGTTGACTGGTGCACATATTCTTGCTTCAAAGTATAATATTCCTGTTATTGGTATACCTGCAACAATCGATAACGATATAAATGGTATTAATCTCAGCATAGGTGCTGATACTGCTGTAAATGTAGCACTTGATGCTCTTGATAAAATAAGAGATACTGCAACAAGTCTTGAAAGAATTTTTTTAGTAGAAGTAATGGGTCGTACTAGTGGTTACATTGCAATGCAGGTAGGTCTTGCTGGTGGCTGCGAAGAAGTACTTGTCCCTGAACTTGATTCAAATATTGATGTTATGTGCAATGAGATACAAGAAGGTAATAGAAAAGGTAAAGTCAGTTGGATTATAATTATTGCAGAAGGAAAAGCAAAAGCTCATAATATTGCAGAGATAATTAATAATAAAACAGGACTCGAGACGCGCGTCGCAGTATTAGGCCATATCCAACGAGGTGGACGTCCAACATCTACGGATAGAATACTTGGTGCAAGACTTGGAAACTATGCAGTTGAAGTTTTAAAAAAAGGTGTTTCTAATCAGTGTGTTTATCTAAAAAATGATGTTTTAGATACTATTCCTTTAGAAATAGCTATACAATCCAAACAAATAAATGTAGAAGATTTGTATCGTTTAATTAAAATTTTAATCTAAATCAAATCACAAAATTAAATTTCATTTTTTTTTTAAGATTATTTTATTTTTGATAAGGTAAAGAATATCTAAAATTTATTAATATGGACAACATCTTTGAATTTCCTTTTTGGAACCTGTAAAACTTCGTTTTCATCTCTCCAGTACTTAATAGATTCAATAAAATCCACAGCAATTGGTTGTTCAGCTTTATAACCAAGTGCAACAAGGGAATCTATTATTATGTTTTCAGGAATTTTTAGAATTTTACGGATTTC
Organism: Thermoplasmata archaeon M9B1D; assembly: GCA_002900535.1. Taxonomy (GTDB): domain Archaea; phylum Thermoplasmatota; class E2; order DHVEG-1; family DHVEG-1; genus M9B1D. The sequence continues at coordinate 13,540 of MUGC01000010.1, forward strand.
CTCCCTGTCTATTTTGCATAAAACACAACTACCAATGTCATTGCTTTCTGCTGTTAAAACCATGTTTTCTGCTGCAAAACTAGCATCTCTAAGATACCAGGGGTTATTTTTATCTTTTACAAGGATTATGATATATGCAACTGGTCTTTCTGTCTTTTTCGGCTTCCAAGCGGGTTTTATATAACCAGCCCAACTAGTAGTTTCAAATATTTTATTACATAACTCTTTATCATCAACTATAAAAAATTCTAATGGCTGAAGATTTGCTCCAGATGGTGCTAGCCTTGCAGCATTTACCATTTTTTTAAGAATTTTAGGATCT
>MUGC01000174.1 GCA_002900535.1 Thermoplasmata archaeon M9B1D
AATAGAAAAAATCTTTCTTTTTGATATAAAAACCAACGCTTCGAAAAAACTATGTAACTCTTTAAAGAAGGCTGAAATTAAGCCGGTAAAAGAATTCTTGAGAGATGTAGATGTTGTTTTTGAAGCAGCATCACAGCAGGCAGTGGAAGAATACGCTGAGCTTATAATTAGCTCTGGTAAAGATTTAGTTATAATGAGTGTTGGGAGCTTACTTGATAGTAAATTTAAAAATAAAATTGAAAAAATTGCACGTGAAAAAAAATCTAAAATACATTTACCTTCTGGTGCAGTTTGTGGAATAGACGGGATTCTTTCTGCCAGCGTGGATTCTATTGATGAAGTAACTCTGGTTACTACAAAGCCCCCAGCATCTTTAGGAAAAGAAATCAACATAAGGATGGTTCTTTATGATGGAAACGCGAGAGAAGCTGTAAAAAGTTTCCCAGTGAATCTTAATGTTGCAGCAAGCCTTTCTCTTGCGGGTATTGGTTTTGATAAAACTAGAGTGAGGATAATTACAGATCCGGTAGCTACAAGAATCAATCATAAAATTCTTGCTCATGGTAAATTTGGTAGACTTCGAGCCGAAGTTGAAAATATGCCTAATCCTAATAATCCTAAGTCTAGTTATATGGCATCACTATCGGCTATTGCTACCTTGAAACGTATTATTAGCCCTATTCAAATTGGAGCCTAGTTTTTCATGAAATTTGAAATAAAAGATAGAGATGCGGCGGGTAGAATATGCAATTTTTCAACAAAACATGGTAAAGTAACAAGTCCAAATCTAATGCCTGTAATAAATCCAAATAAAATGATAATTACCCCAAAAGATATGAAAAAACTTTTTGGAACTGAGATTGTAATTACCAATTCTTATATTATAAAAAAAGATGAAAAACTTAAAGAAATTGCTATAAAAAAAGGTGTTCATAGTTTAATTAATTATGATGGACCTATTATGACTGATTCTGGTACTTTCCAGACTTATATCTATGGGGATATTGATATAGATCCTATCGAAATTATTGAGTTCCAAAGAGATATAGGTAGTGATATTGGAACAATTCTTGATGTTTTTGGTAAACCAAATCAAACAAAAAAAGAAGCAGAAAAAGGTATCAATGAAACTTTGAAACGAGCGAAAAAAAGCGCTGAAATAAAATGTAAAATGAACCTTGCATGTACAGTTCAAGGTTCGATATATCCTAATCTTAGAGAAAAATGTGCAAGAGAAATTAGTAAAATTGATGCTGATTTTTTCCCAATAGGCGGCATTGTTCCTATTATGGAAAATCAAAGATATTCTGACCTAGTAAGGATTATTATTTCATCTAAAAAAGGACTTGATCCCTCTAAACCTGTTCATCTTTTTGGAGCAGGTCACCCTCTTATTTTTCCTCTTGCAGTTGCATTAGGTTGTGATTTTTTTGATTCATCTGCTTACGTAAAATATGCAAATGATAATCGTTTGATTTTTCCATGGGGAACAGAAAAACTTCAAGATATTTCTGAGTTACCTTGTAGTTGTCCTGTCTGTTCAAATTATGAGGCAGATGAACTAAAAAAATTAGATGAAAATGATAGATTAATTCAGATTGCTAAACATAATCTTTATGTGAGTTATACTGAGCTTAAAAAGATAAAAAATGCTATTTCACAAGGTTATTTATGGGAACTTGTTGAAAGAAGAGCAAATTCAAATCCATATTTATTTCATGCATTGAAACTTTTGAAATTGAAAGAAAATAAGATATGGCTTGAACAATTTGATACATCAAGTAAAAACAAAGCTTTTTTTTATACAGGTGAAAATTCAATCCACAGACCTATTATATATAGAGTTCATAATAGATTGTTAGAAAGATATAAACCTTCGAAGAATCTGATAGTTTTTCCAGAGGGGAGCAAACCTTATTCCATTCATTATTCAAAGGAGATTAAGGAAATCAGGAAAAAAAGTAATTTTTCAATTATTGTTGATTCTCATCTAGGGCCGGTGCCAATAGAGCTTGATGAGATGTATCCTTTTGCTCAGTCTGTTTTTCCGGAATTCACAGATAGTGAAACAGAAAATGTAGTATCAAAGCTGTTTAACGATTTTACAAAAAATAAAAACATAATTTGTTGGAAAGGTTTTAAGACCATTAAAGATCTAAAGGATTTAACTGATAAAAAAGTTGATTCTGATATTTTGAGAATTTCTGCAGTATGTGAGATGCAGTTTGGAGTGGGCTCAGGCTCAGCGTTATTAAATGGTGATATAAGAATTATTAAATCAGAAAAAACTGGTAAAATACGCAATGTGTATTGTGATAGAAAACATGTTTTATCTATGCGTGCAAGTGATGGGCTATTTAGCCTTAAACTAGATGGTGGAAAAATCTTGCATAAAAAAATGAAAAAACCAATGCTAAGGGTAGTTGTTGATAAGGATTCGGCTTCTTTTGTTAAAAAAGGAAAAAGTGTTTTTGCTAAGTTTGTAAAAGAATGTGATCCTGGTTTAAGACCTTTTGATGAGTGTATTATTGTAGATGAAAAAGATGATTTCTTGGCTGTTGGAAGATGTATTTTAAACAGACTTGAAATGCTTTCTTTTGATCATGGTATGGCTGTTAAGATAAGAGAATACATAAAATGAGAAAAATATAAATTGATCCTCTATTTTTATGAAAGTGATATAATGAGTCGTTATGGGAGTGGTTTCAGAGAGCCGCCTTGGGTTATGGGTTCACCTAAAGAAGTAATGGACTGGGTAGAAGCAAGTCATCCTAGAAAAGAAGAGAAAGAAAAACATAGATTTGAAAAGAAATTTTTAAACAATCTTCATATCCGTTTTGATTTTGATGTAGATCATAAGTTGATTAAATCTTCTTGTGTTTTTTGTAGACTTGCTAGACTAAATAAAATCGAGGAGGATTTTGAGCTTCTTTCAACTGTAGAGCTTATTTTAAGGGGTCTAGCTAAAGCAAAATTTAAAAATACAGCTAAAATCGTTGTTGATGGAAAAGTTATTTACAAGCATCCTGAGAAAAAGACAGATCTAAGGAAAACTATTGAAAATATTAGTGATTTTTCTAAAGAGATTTCACAAGGTAATACTGTTGAGATTACAGCTTTACTTGATGATATTGAGAAAAGTACAGCGATAATAAAGGTAAAAAGAGTTCATAGAGAAAAAGAACATTCAGTTGATATTCAAATTAAAGGTAAAATTAGAGTTGATATTTATCATACTTTTGTTAATTATCTTGAAGAAAAAATTGGATTGGTTGAAGATTAATTAGTTTTATTAGACAATAAACGATTTCTAAA
>MUGC01000175.1 GCA_002900535.1 Thermoplasmata archaeon M9B1D
ACATAACCCAAAAAAACCAAAAGATCCTGATCGCGATAGATTTATTTTAAGTAAAGGTCATGCTGCACCAGCACTTTATGCAACTCTTGCTGAATCTGGATATTTTGATCTTAAAGAATTAAGCGGCCTCAGACAAGCAGAATGTATGCTTCAAGGTCACCCAGTTTGCACTCATACACCAGGTGTTGAAGCGTCAACAGGTTCATTGGGCCATGGTCTTTCATTTGCAAATGGCGTTGCACTTGCAGGAAAACTTGATAAAAAAACTTACAAGGTTTATGTTATGTTAGGTGATGGAGAAACAGATGAGGGACAAATTTGGGAAGCTGCAGCTATTGCTTCACATTACAAGCTTGATAACATTACAGCCATGCTTGACAGAAACTTTTTACAAATCGATGGTAACACTGAAGATGTTTTAAAACTTGAACCAGTAGTTGACAGATGGAAAAGTTTTGGGTGGAACGTGATTGAATGCGACGGTCATGATATCAAAAAGATTTTAAAAGCACTTAAACAAGGTGATGCTCATAAGGGCCAACCAACATTAATTATACTAAAAACTAGAAAGGGTAAGGGAGTATCATTTATGGAAAATGTGGTAGATTTCCATGGAGTCCCTCCTAACGAAGATGAAAGAAATAGAGCAATAAAAGAACTAGATGATTCACAGAAAAAATTGGAGGCTTTACTATGACTGATAAAAAAATGGTTAACCCTCGTAATGCCTATGGAGAAACACTAGTTGAACTTGGTAAAAAAAACAAAAACTTGGTAGTTTTAGATGCCGACCTTTCAAAATCAACAAAGACAATTAATTTTGCAAAAACCTACCCTGAACGCTTTTTCCAGATGGGTATTGCTGAAGCAAATATGATGAGTGCAGCTGCGGGTTTTGCATCTTGTGGAAAGCTTCCGTTTGTAAGCACGTTCGCAGTTTTTGCTACAGGTAGAGTATATGATCAAGTTAGAATGGATATCGCTTATTCTTGTGCAAATGTAAAAATTTTTGCAACGCATGGCGGCATATCAGTTGGAAAAGACGGAGTTTCACATCAAATGATTGAAGATTTTGCACTAATGCGTGTTTTACCTAATATGACTGTGATTGCTCCAAGTGATGCTATGCAAGTAAAAAAAATCGTAAATCTTATGGCAGAAACAATTGGTCCAATGTATGCACGTATAGGCCGTGCTGATGCGCCCTTAATTTATAATGAAAGAGATCTTAATGATCTAAAGATTGGAAAAGGTCTTATTATTAGAGATGGAGCAGATATAACTTTTATTTGTACTGGGACTATGGTTGAACCAGCTCTAGAGGCACATGATATTTTGAAAAAGCAAAATATTTCTGCACGTGTTGTCGATATGCACACAATTAAACCGTTGGATAATAGCCTATTAATCAAATGTGGAAAAGAAACAAATGCAATAATCACTGCAGAAGAACACTCAGTTATCGGAGGGCTAGGTGGTGCTGTTGCAGAAACACTTGCTGAAAATAGTATTAATACTAAGTTTTATAGGATGGGCATCAGAGATGTTTTTTGTGAAAGTGGCTCACCTGCAGATCTTTTAGAAAAATACAAATTGAATGAGAAACATATGGTTCTTTTTGCTAAAAAAATGTTAAAATAATACTATTTACTATGTCGGCATCATGTAAAATGTGATCCAATCCCACTTTTTGTATATCATGTTTAGCAGAAGGACCAGTTACACTTGCATATCGAAATTTATCCTTAAAATCACGATGAAGCTTGTTACATGCATCCTCAACGGTATTCCCTATCTTAAGAATTAAAGGCTCATTCATATCTGCTTTTTTACCAACTGGTTTCATAAAAACACGAATGAATCTAAGCTCTGAAAAAATAACTTCTCGTAATTCATCGATACCCGATCCTTTTAATGCAGAAATAGAAATGACCTTACAGTCTCTTTTTTTAATAACATTGATCTTTTGCTGCAACTCACTAGCTGTTAAAAGATCGATTTTATTAACTACAACTACAGCTGGGACATAAACACGGTTTTCAATAAAAATATCAATCAGCTGATCCTCTGTAATATCCTCACGAATAATAATTTCTGCATTAATAACATACTCAGAAGCAATAGATTTTACAATATTTTCATTAAGTGCACTAAGTTTAACAGTAGAATTAACAAAAATGCCACCCTCACCAGTTTTTCTAACAACAACATCTGGTCTCTCTTGATTAAGACGCAAACCTGCCTTAAAAAGTTCATTTGTCATAATATCAAGATGATCTTCATGCTGTGCATCAATCATAAACAAAATCAGATCTACATTTCTAACTGCAGATAAAACCTCACGGCCACGACCTTTACCCTGAGCCGCACCAGAAATAAGCCCAGGTAGGTCAAAAATCTGAATATCAGCACCTTTATATTTCATCATACCTGGAACTGCATTAAGTGTAGTAAAATCATAATCACCTACACGACTCTGAGCATCAGTAAACTTGTTTAATAGAGTACTTTTTCCAACACTTGGAAAACCAATTAAACCGACAGTTGCATCACCTTGTTTCTTAATTGCAAAACCTTTACCTTTACCTCCAGTGCTTTTACGTTTATCAATTTCTGCTCGAAGACGAGCAAGTTTTGCCTTAAGCTTACCTATGTGATGCTCTGTTGCTTTATTTTTCTGAGTGTTAAAAATTTCATCTTCAATATCTTTAATTTGTTTTTCAAGATCTGTTGTATCCATAAATACAAAAAAACTGAAATACAAACAACTATAAAAAATCACTTTATAATATGAGTACCAGTTCCACCTTTAAATGCTTCATAACCCTTATCAACATGAGAAATAATTACTTTTTTACCACCAGATTCAAGAAAACGGATTGCTGCAAGAACCTTAGGACCCATACTACCCTCTGGAAAATGCCCTTTTTGGTAGTATTTTTTTATATCATTTAATTTAACATTATCAAGTTTTTTCTGATCAGGTTTTCCAAAGTTTAAAAATACTTTTTCAACATTTGTTAAAATTAAAAGTAGCTCTGCATTGATTTGTTCTGCTAATCGCTCAGAAGCAAGATCTTTATCGATTACTGCTTCAAGGCCATCAAGTCCCCATCCTTCTTTCTCAATTACAGGCATACCACCACCCCCTGAAGCAATAACAACGATATTTTCATCAAGCATTTTTTTTATTATTTCACCTTCAACAATCGATTTAGGATCAGGTGAAGGCACAATAATCCTCCATCCATTTTCAAATTTTTTAATTTTATAACCTTCTTCAAGTAACTCTTTAACATACTTATCATCATAATAAGGTCCAATTGGTTTTGTTGGATTCATTAATGATAGATCATCCTCATCAACTAAAACCTGTGTGATCAATGTTATAACAAACCTGTTTATGTCTACTTTTTTCAAAGCATTATCCAAACATTGTTGAATCATATAGCCTATTAAACCTTCACTTTCAGCAACACAAATGCCCAATGGCATAGGTGGTGTTACATCTTTTGCCAAATCATTTTGAAGAAGAATAGAACCAACCTGTGGACCATTACCATGTGTTATGACAACACCCCAACCATCTTTGATAATTTTTACTATAAACTTACAAATCTTTCTAGTATTCGCAAATTGCTCATAGATTGTTCCCTCTTGGTTTTTTTTTATTAACGCATTTCCACCGAGAGCAATTACAGCCTTCTTTCTCATAAGCCAGCAGTGGATAAACTAAGAAGAATATATAAAACATATTATCATTATAAAAATAGTAAATATGGACTACAAAGAAAAAAGAAAAATGATGGTAAATCATTTAATATTAGATAGAAGAATATTATCTAATGAAGTAAAGCAAGCTTTTTTAGAAACACCACGTGAACTTTTTGTACCAGAACATTTGAAAAACTATGCTTATGCGGACACTCCATTAGAGATAGGAAACGGCCAAACAATATCTGCACCACACATGGTAGCTATAATGGTCGAAGATCTTGATTTTAAAAAAGGACAAAAAGTATTAGAAATCGGTGCAGGTTCAGGATATCACGCAGCAATTGTATCAAAAATTGTAGGTGAAAAAGGGCATGTCTATACAATCGAAAGATTCTCAGAACTAGCAAAAAATGCAGAAGAAAATCTAAAAAAAGCAGATATAATAAATGTTACAGTCGAAGTTGGGGATGGATCTGAAGGTCTTGAAAAATATCAACCATATGATTGTATCTATGTTACTTGTGCAGCACCAGATATACCAAAACCACTTATTGATCAACTTAAAGACCCTGGAAAACTTATGATCCCAGTAGGATATACGATGTGTACATTAATTTTACTTGAAAAAATTCAAGGAAAAATCACAAAAAAGAACCTAGGGGGCTGTGCTTTTGTACCCCTTGTTGGAAAATATGGACATTAAAGTTTGTATTTAATGTCTCTTAAGAATTTCTTACGCCATTCTTTGTCTTCTTTGTTTTCAACACCCTTTGGTCTGCTTCCATCGATGATACCTAGAATTCCACATCCTGTTTTTGATTTAACAATAATAACCTCTGTTTGGTTTGCAGTTGCACAGTAAATATTACAAACTTCAGGTATGGTTTGTATAGAATTTAGAACATTTAGAGGGTAACAATCTTTCATAAAAACGATAAAACTATGTCCTGCAGCAAGGTTTGCTGCATTTTTTTCTGCAAGGGCCGTTAGTTCTTCATCATTTCCTTCCACTCGTATTTTACATGCTCCACTTGCCTCACAAAAAGCTATTCCAAATTTTGCATTCGGAACAGAATTGACCATT
>MUGC01000176.1 GCA_002900535.1 Thermoplasmata archaeon M9B1D
TTAGAAAAGATGTTTTTGTTGAAATGGATAAAATGGAAGACGGACCAAACGGTGAAAAAGTTTATTTTCCAGTATTAGCAAAAGAACTAATTACCACTGCTTTTGACAGACAAAATATTATATTTCACCTAGACATGGGAGAGATGGGCGGTTATGAAATAGTTCCATTCGATGAAGATATAGGACGTACCGACCTGGATTTTATCTATTACAATTATTTCTTACATGGCGATGAAAATAACTGGCGTAGAGGGGTCTTTCACTATGGACTTGTTACCTATTACGAAGATATACCTGGTTACATGTTCCGTTCTAACTCTTTCCAAATAGCAAGTGAGGGAATGGAAAGAAAATCAGAGAACCCATTCCTCCAAAGAGATGTTGTTTATGCAAGCGCCTATATGCATGAACTAGGCCATACATTTGCATTCAACCCGATACCAGGACACGATCCATTCAGTAAATATCCCTGGCAGATAAGTTGGTGGCTTAACAGACCCTATAAAAGTGTTATGAACTATGCATGGATGTATCAGATTGTTGATTACTCAGATGGCTCAAGAGCAAACCCTGATATCGACGACTGGAGTAGAATAAATTACCACGCCTTTGAAAACGAGTGGCACTAGATTAATACAAAATTAAAAAAAGAGTTTATAGTATTATTTGGTTTAGTATTTTCTCCATCAAAGGAAAACTATAAATTAGCTTTTCAAAACATAAATTATCTGATGATAAGCTTTTTGATTTACCTTGATCATCTGTCTTAATCAACAAAAAAATTATCTCAACCAGAATCAAATACTCCTATATTTGTTATATTGATATATCTTCTTGAGTGATCTGCAAAAAAACACAAAAATTTTTATAATAATTAATAATTGATTAGTATAAAATTTTTAAGGTTAAAACTTGACAAAAGTTGATATAATTGGGGGAAGTCTTGGCGGTTTAAGTACTGCTATATCAATTAAAGAACAAAATAAATCAATAGACGTAATTGTTCATGAAAAACATAAAAAAATAGGTTATAATCATGAAGGACGAAGATGTGGTGAAGCTTATTCAATAGAAAAAGAATGGAACAGATGGACCCCTAGAAAAAAAAGTTATTATGATGAAATTAGAAGAGGAATTATATATATAGGGGAAAAAAAACAGGAATATACAATAAAATCTGGTATAGCATATATACTTAACCGACAAGAATTTATATCACAACTTGGAAAGCAAGCTATAGAACTTGGAGTAGAAATTCAAACAAATCATAAGATAAAATCTTTAAGTAATCTTGATGGTGATTATATAATAGATGCATCTGGTTGCCCAAGCACAATAAAAAGAGAACTTAACTTAAACAAAGGTTTAAAAGGTGTAACATATCAACAAACTATTGAAAACTCAAATTATTTTATATCAGATACAATAAAAATTTATTATATCGGTGTATTTGGATATTACTGGATATTTCCAAGAGACCCTAAGAAAAAAGAGGTAAATGTTGGAATAGGCGTTGTAAAAGATTTTGGTTATAACTTAAAAAATCTTTTAGAAGAATTTAAAAGAAAACAAAATATTACAGGAGAAGTTAATTATGTTACAGGCGGTCTTGTACCTGTTGGACTTCAAAGACCTTTTAAATATAAAAATATTTTATTTGTAGGAGACACCTCAGCTGGTTCTTTTCCTAGTTCAGGTCAAGGTATTTATCGTGCATTATTAAGTGGAGAAGTAGCAGGTAAATGTATAGCACATAATCAAGTACATAGATACCCATATATTTTAAATAAGATGTTTATAAAATGGGATGTAATGTATAAATTATTTAGACCTATTAATCGTATCTGTATAAACATAAATCCTAATTTAGCTTTAAAAATGTTAGAGTATTGGATTAAATTTAATGCAAAAGTTTCACATCAATTTGATATTAAAAAATAACAAAGTCATTCGTATATTTCATAAAGTTACATGAAAATATATTTTAATGTTCTATTCAATATTATAAGTTAAATGTTATGTAAAATATGTAGAGTCAATGAAACCGATAATCCAGATAATATCTGTGATGATTGCAAGTTTTCAATAATTAGTAATGATGATATTCCACCTAATTTTTAACTAAAGTATCTGGTTTAGTATTTTTTCAAAAATGGAAAGTTTAATAATTTATTTAAGTTAAAACTATAAGAGATACTTTTATTTTTAGTAAATCCAATAGTGATTTTAAATTCTTTTTGATTGCTTATTGTACCATGAACATCTATTGCTTTTATTTTTATTATGTATGTACCTAGACTAAACCATCTATGATTTAGAAGTAATTGCCCATTTGATGAAGGTAAAGGGTCATCAACACGATACCACTCTCCAGTGTTTTCATCTTCTCCCCATTCAACATAAAAACTGACATCATCGTCATCAGGATCTGTCGCTGTAATTACAAACCTATGATCAAGTACTGGCAACAAATTTGTTTTTTCAATATCTACATTGGGTGGAAAAGGTGGTTGTTTTCCATATATAGGTATTTCTACATTTACATTATCAAAACCTGCAATGTAATAATTATAGGAACTTTCTATTTCACCTGTTATATACATTTCAATTTTTAAAGTCGGATTTGGAGAAAAAATATTATTGTTTAAAACCCATCCACTATTATTGTCATCCGATCTCACATGATATCTATCACTAAATACTAAAATCTCATTATTCCAAACTCCATCATCTCTATTAAAGATAGCTTTTGATCTTGGAATTGTACTGTCTTCATAATAAATATTATTATTATCTCTATTATAGATTACCATAATATAATTCCTATTATATAGATTGCTACTATCTGTAAGTACAAAACATAGGTTACCAACATTAGCACCATTAGACTCAATTTGTGTATCCCAATCCCACTTAACTTTTACTGATTTGGTTTTGGAAAGACTGACAGTAAAATCTGAGCTTCTTACTCCCTCTATGTTTATATTAGGAGCATTATATTCACATTCATACACCTTTAATTCAGTTCTATTGTTTGTTTCATTCCATGTTCCATTATCATAGATCTCAGTCCATTTTGTAAAATTCTTCGCATTATCATCAAAATTATCATTAAATTTTATTTCACCTTGTTCTTCAACTAAATTTGTTACTATTATCCAGTCACATATAAAAGAGTTAGAATATGTCACATGAATAGCTAGATGTAAATCATTTGTTGGAATACAAGCATAATTAGTAGTTTTTAATATATCATTACAATAGTATTCTGTCTTATTTTTATCCCAACGATATTCATTAA
>MUGC01000177.1 GCA_002900535.1 Thermoplasmata archaeon M9B1D
ATGTTATACTCTGTTAAAAATAGTATTTAAATGTTTTGTGATATTATGTCAAAATGAAAAAAAAGAAAACATCAGATTTTACTCATATAAAAATTTACTAAAAAAGGAGTAAAACCTTGGAAATTGAATAAAAAGGTTTTTAAGGTTACTTAAAAACTTTGGTTTCGGCATATTAACCTCTAGTGTTGCAACTTGACTTACTGCACCATCTCCATCTTTTGCTTTAACTAAAATTGTATAGTTTCCACGGTTTTCCCATGCGTAACTAAATGTTACTACCTGACCAGAAGTGTATGGTCCTTGCCATATAACGCCCGGGCATCCTTCAAACCATTGAACCCAATAGTACACATCATCACCATCAGGGTCTATTGTGGAAATCGTATAATCATAGGTTTCTCCAGCTTTTCCACCTGTAGGGCCATTAATTGTGGGTTTATATGGTGCAGCATTATTTGTTTCTTTTATTCTTAGTTGAGGATCACCGAATAGATTTGTCTCATAATATGCCCATCTATATCCATTTTCATTTATTCTCCAAATATTATCTTCCTTTGAGTAATGGTTTGCTTTTCCTAGTTCTTTAATATTTTCCGTAAATAATGCTTTGTAAAAACTTTCATCATATGAACCAGAGGGGGCTTCGGGAGTGTTTTCACTTCCAAGACCATATCTTGCATTGAGTATACATGCATAAGCACCATATGGTATTTCACAAGTAAGTATTTCTGCAATACAATCATCTTTTAAATATTGATTACCATATGGTACCCAATTATCAAATGAACCTGTAAGACATGAATGTGAGTAAATGAAGAATGGCTTTTGGTTCTCAAGCTCATAGAAATTATAGCTCCCCATTTTTAGCATATAATTTGTATATCCATGTCCGTCATGGTTTATTATTTGAGGTTCGGATACCATGTGTAACCCTCATTATCATAAAGTTTATGCATATTATAGTTGGAGGGAACAAGATATTCCATTAAATCCTTGTATTCTCCACCATATTGGAAATAAAAAGCACTACCTAGATCTTCCCCTATAAACATAATTTCCGAAAGATATGGATCACCTGACTGAGCATAATTTAATGTTTTCATAACAAAATTTGATACTTCTTCATCAGAATCTGCACAACACCTTCCAATCCACACCTCTGCATATAAATCTGCTTCATCGATTTCTGCGACACTATTCCTATCAGGGCTTTCCCCAAAATGACCATCGCAGTCGTAGTTGAAGTTTCCATCAAGGCACGCGTAGTAAACATCAGATGGAATGTCATCTTGTTCCTCGCTTGTTAGCAAATTAAGTGGTAAACCAGATTCATTTGCAAAAAGACCCCTAAGTGGAATGATATTGTCACTTTCAACTGCAACATCTGCATCTCCACCCAGTAAAACATATTCTGTGCCAAGCTCAGTATATGCATATCTAATAAAGTTACGAATCCTTGCAGATTTATTGTTGAAAAACTCTATATTACCTGTTATTTCACTTTCATAGAAGGGATTTGCAACATTGGCATCTCCCCATGCTCCATCTACTTCAAAATCGGGATCGCTCATTATTTCTTCAGTTGTTACAATTTTTGCTGAAATGCCATCAGCAATTTTAAAATCAATTAAGTCTTGAAAAGTATAATCTTCATCAGAATTTTTTAGGTCATTGTTTGTAATTATTATATATTTGTAATTTTCATTATAGGCCATATTTTCAACTATTTCATATGTTTGTAAAGCATCTGGATTGTCAACTAGATTTTTTACTATTTCAAAATCATCTGAATTGCCTCTAAACGCCTTGTTAATTTCGCCGTTTTTGGTTTCAACAATTAATTTCATTGAGTTATAATATGAAATTTTTCCATTAGATGCATCGTATTGAATTGGATACAGATTTAAATGGAGAATTGAAAATCCTCTAAAAGTATAAACACCAATATATGAATATAATAAATCAGAACTACTTTTAGCAATTATAGGTTTATTATCTTCTTTTACAATTTCCGAAACAGGAACAACATATCCACCAGCTTGGATATTAAATCCAGAGCCTACTAAAATTTCTTCCGAGTGACTGATTTCAATATTATTAACGTCGGTTCCCTGAGGAAGCAATATCCTAACCGGTTTTACAGGTAATACGGGTTTTCTTAAATCATGAGTATTTGGAAGATCTTGAATTGTAACACTTGTAATAATATTCCCATCTACATTTGATTTTTCAATTACTGGTTTGGAAAATGAAAAATCTAGAATTATTTTATTATCAAAACTTTTTTGGTTTTGTGATCCAAACACATTTGTTGTATTTGTGCTAATTAATATTGTTATTGACAATAGTATCAAAATTTTGTAAATATTTTTCAATTTTTTTCCCCCAATAAATTGAATTAACGGTTGTTAAACGCTTTTTTTGTTTTTAAGCTTTTTGTAAAAGATTGATAAAGGGAAGGTTGAAGAATTGATTTAGAGGGGGTAATTGGATGGGTATTTTAATTAAAGTGAATATTGGGCTTCATCCTTCCCATTTACCTATAGCTAAATAAATAAAACAATCCTTTAATTGCCTTTTTCGCAGTTGAATATGTAAATATGTGTGCAAGTCGTTTATTATATACACAAAACAAACGAAAAATTAATTATATTCATCCCAACTTTTTACCTTTAAATCTTCAAGTTTAGTTCGATATAAAGATTCTGCAAATCTTTTTGCAAGTTGTAAGTTCGTAATTAAAGGTATATTAAAATCTACTGCTTTTCTTCTTATAAGGTAATCATTGTCAAGTTCTTCTTTTTCGATATTTTTTGGGATATTAATAACTAGATCTATCTTATTATCAGCAATATAAGAAAGTGTGTTAGGCTCTTTTTCTTCTAAAGGCCAGTATAAAATCTCTGCATTAATACCATTTTGTTTCATAAAATCAGCTGTTCCTTTTGTAGCGTAGAATTTAAATCCCATTTTATCAAGCATTCGTGTACCATCAAGAAACTCTACTTTACTACTGATAGGTCCAGTTGATAAAAGAATATTTTTCTTTGGAATTCTTAAGCCAACGGAGATAAAACTTTTAAGATATGCCTCATTAAAATCATCACCTAAGCAGGCGACTTCACCTGTGGATGCCATTTCAACTCCAAGTATTGGGTCTGATCCTTTTAATCTGGTAAAAGAAAATTGTGGCGCTTTAACACCTACATAATCTAAGTCAAATGATGACCTGTCTATTTCTGGTACAGGTTTAGCCATAATTATTTTTGTAGCAATATCAATAAAATTTAGTTTTAAAACCTTTGATACAAATGGAAAACTTCTTGAAGCACGAAGATTGCATTCTATTACTTTTACATCATTGTCCTTTGCTATAAATTGTATGTTAAAAGGGCCAGTTATCTTCAAAGATTTAGCAATTTTTCGTGTTATTACTTTAATTCGTCTCATAGTTTCAAGATAAGTTCGTTGGGGTGGAAGAACTATTGTTGCATCACCAGAATGCACCCCTGCGTTTTCAACATGTTCTGATATCGCATAACAAAAAAGCTCACCCTTTTTTGCAACTGCATCCATTTCTATCTCCTTTGCATCTGTAATAAATTTACTAATAACAACAGGGTATTCTTTGTTTATTTCTGATGCTTTTATCAGGTATTGTTTTAGTTCTTCTTTACTAAGCGCGATACTCATTGCAGCACCACTAAGAACATAACTTGGACGAACAAGAACAGGATAGCCTACCCGTTCAGCGAATTCTTCTGCTTCTTTTAAACTAGTAAGCTCTTTCCACTCTGGTTGATCTACATCTAATATATCAAGAAGATTTGAAAAATTATGTCTGTTTTCTGCACGGTCGATATCAATAGGTGATGTACCAAGAATTTTTATACCATAATTATGAAGTGGTAATGCTAGATTATTTGGTATTTGACCCCCCATAGAAATTATTGCACCATATGGTTTTTCCTTTTCACATATATCTAGTACTCTTTCAAAAGTGAGTTCATCAAAATAGAGTTTATCACAAATATCATAA
>MUGC01000011.1 GCA_002900535.1 Thermoplasmata archaeon M9B1D
AAAAAATTACAAAAAACTAACAGAAACAAAAGAATTTAATATAATAAAAGAAGAAAATAAATAACGCCGATACCTTTTAATCCTTCTTTTTATATTTCGAGGTTTAAGATCACATGGTATTAGATGATTTAGGCAACTCTTTAAAGGGAACATTGAAAAAAATTGCAAATGCAGTTCATATCGATTCAAAATTGATAAAAGAAGTAGTTAGAGATATCCAAAGAGCTCTTTTGCAAGCTGATGTAAATGTTAAACTTGTTTTAGAACTTTCAAAAAAAATAGAAAACCGTGCTTTATCTGAAAAACCTAAAGCAGGTATGAGCAACAGGGAACATGTAATTCATATTGTTTATGAAGAACTTGTTGAAATCCTTGGTGGTTCAAGAGAACTTCCTATTAGAAAACAAATAATTATGCTTGTTGGTCTTTACGGTCAAGGTAAAACGACTACTTGTGGTAAACTTGCAACCTATTTTAAAAAGAAAGGTTTGAGACCTGCATTAATTGCAGGCGATGTACATAGACCTGCAGCTTATGAACAGTTAAAACAAATAGCTGATAAAGTAAAAGTTCCTTTTTATGGTGATAATAAAGAAAATGATGCAGTTAAAGTTGTAAAAGAAGGGTTAGATAAATTTAAACGTGTTAGTGATGTAATAATTGTTGATACTTCTGGTCGTCATAAACTTGAAGATGACCTGATCGATGAGATGAAAGAAATTTTTAAGGCTACTAGACCCGATGAGAAGCTTCTTGTTATGGATGCAGCAATTGGTCAACAAGCAGGGCCTCAAGCAAAAGCATTTGATGACGCTGTTGATATAACAGGGATTGTTTTAACAAAACTTGATGGTACTGCAAAGGGAGGTGGCGCACTTAGTGCAGCAGCAGAGGTGGGGGCTCCTATTGTTTTTATTGGAACCGGTGAGCATTCTAATGATTTTGAAAAGTTTGATCCTGCTGGGTTTATCTCCCGTTTATTAGGTATGGGTGATATTAAATCACTTCTTGAAAGAGCTGAAGAAAGCCTTAAAGGAAAAGATGCCGAGAAAACTGCTCGTAGAATTATGTCAGGTAAGTTCACATTGCATGATATGTATGATCAGATGGATATGCTTAAAGGCATGGGTTCACTTAGAAAAGTTGCAGAAATGCTTCCCGGTGGTTTTCCAGGAAAAAGTAAAATTAAAGATGAAGACATGGACAGTACTGAAAATAAATTACAAAAATTTAAGGTGATAATGGATTCTATGACTGAGGAAGAGATGAATGACCCAAATATTATTCGTGCGACTAGGGTTAAAAGAATTGCTAGAGGTGCAGGTGTCGAAAATCGTAATGTAAAAGAGTTATTGAAATATTATAACGTAATGAAACGGACCATGAAGGGTATATCTGGGAATCGCAAGATGCAGAAAAATCTTATGAAACGTTTGAATTTTGGAGTTTAAAAATATTTTTTTATTTGTTTGGTTTTAATGTTTAAAAATAAAGATCAAATAATTAAAAATGGTAATACGCCTGAGCTTAAAAAAATTAGAGGAGAAATTTTAGATATTTTCTGTGCTGCAGTTAAGGCTGTCAATCCTTATAAATGTGTTAAAGACCAATTTAAAGGAAGCTTCATTTTAATAAATGGAAAGCAGCTAGATATCAGATGCTTTGATAATGTTTATCTTATTGGATTTGGAAAAGCAAGTGTTGGAATGAGTCAAGCCGTTTGCGATTCAGTAAATGTCAAAGAGGGTATAGTAATTACAAATGATCCTGTAAGTAAGGTAGATTCAGGAACTGTTTTTACTTTTGTCGGAAGTCATCCAATTCCTATTCAAAATAATGTTATTGGTACAGATAAAATAATTGAGCTAGTAGAAAAATTAGGCGAAAAAGATCTTTTAATTGTGTTAATCTCAGGTGGAGGTTCTGCGCTTTTATCAAAATCAAGGATACCTCTTGGGGATTTACAGAGTACAACAGATTTACTTTTAAAATGCGGTGCAAACATAAAAGAAGTTAATACTGTTAGAAAGCATCTTTCTTTAGTTAAAGGTGGCCAACTTATCAAAAATGTTAAATGTACAGTGATTAGTTTGATTATATCTGATATAATTGGTGACCCAATAGAACATATAGCATCTGGGCCAACTTATCCAGATTCGACAACATTTTATATGGCTAAAAAAATTCTTAAAAAGTATGGCTTATTAGATAAAGTTCCATTTTCTGTAAAAAAAATAATTGAAGATGGTATTCACTCCAAGATTCCTGATACACCTAAACCCGGTGATCTGATTTTTAAAAATGTTTTAAACATTATAATAGCAAATAATAAAACTGCTTGTGGAGCAGCAATTGAAAAAGCAGAAGAGCTCGGTTATAAAACAATGCTTATTACAAACACACTTGAGGGTGAAGCAAAACATGTTAGTAAACATTTAATTGATAAAGTAATTAATTACAAAAATAATGATAGAAAATTTGCTTTTATATCAGGAGGAGAAACAACGGTTACAGTTAAGGGCGATGGGCTTGGTGGAAGAAATCAAGAAATGGTTCTTTCTAGTGTTTTTGATTTAGATGGTGGAAATGTTGTATTTGCTTCACTCGCCACAGATGGGATAGATGGTATTTCTGATGCTGCTGGTGCAATTGCTGATTCGTATACACTTTTGAGAGCTAAAAGAGAAAACAAAGATCCAAGTTTATATCTTAAAGAAAATAATTCTTATGAGTTTTTTAAAGACCTTAATGATTTATTGTTTACAGATTATACTGGCACAAATGTTATGGATATCCAAATAATAGTTAAAATTGGATAATATTATATACTATAACCCTTATAAATGTAAAAGATTAACAATAAATAAATATTAATCTATTTAATGGGCTAAAGTATTCCCAATGTAAAAGGATCGGGATATATCATGAGGGTTAATAAGATAAAAATTAGGATAATAACCTTGGGGGTTATCTTATTTTTTATATTAAGTACTATTGGTAATATTTTTGTTGTTAATGTTTCAGCTGGAGGAGTAAAGTTAGTGGAAGACGGCATCTGGTATGATGAATTTAATGATACAGATAGTGTCTTCCTTGATTCAAATTGTAATTGGACTAGTTCGAATGATGGTTATATTCATTTAGGGCAAGGAGAGCCAGTTCACGAGTACGATTACTTAAAAACGCCAGAGGATATCCAGGTTTGGGAACTTAACAAGTCAGGTTGGGGAGGGTTAAGACCCATATCTCTTATGGTTACACCCTTAATCCCTGGGGATCTTATAGATCCTAAAACAGAAGCAAGTAGACTGGGGAAATTAAAATATAGAGATGGAACTAGCATTACTACAGAAAGTAGTAAACATAAAGCAGTCGTACCAGATCCAGAAGATGAAAATTTGACGTTCATACCTAATTATCCGATACATCACTTTAGATTCAAAATTGATCAAGAGCAAGATATGATTCAAAATTTTACGATTAGTTGGTTTTATGGTCTCTATAATGAATATGCAAATATAGAAAATATAAATATGTACCTGTGGAGATATGGAGATCCTCTACCAAGATGGGAAAACGTTGGCGTTAGATACTACAATGAACCAAGTATCAGTGATAATGTGGTTGATATACAATGTTCTTCTAATGATGATGTATATTTCAGCGAAGATGGTTATATTGATGTTATTTTAGTAGCAACTCCAATAAAAGTTGACTTTTATGGTTATTCGATTTTAAATACAGATTTTATTAGCATTACTGTTCGGACAATATATGGGGTTCTCTCAGAAGGGACTATAAGATCCGATGTTATTGAAATTGATGAGGAAGATTTTGGAGGATGGGAAAACGTTTTTTGGGAAGAAAGTATTGGCAATGATTATTACATTACAGTTCAGGTTTTATATGAAAATAATACGCTTATAGAAGGTTTTACTAGTACTAGCTCACCTCTGAACATTAATGATATAGGTATTGAAATAAATAAAATAAAATTACAGGCGACTCTGCACTCTGATTCACCTACACATTCACCGAAAATTTTTAACTGGGGAGTTATGTGGCAGAAACTAAACCAGTATAAAGATACATTTACATATGATTTTAGGATAGGTGAAAAAAATGGTGTAGATATTGAAAACGGTGAAATAAAAGTAAGTAAATTTTTTAGTAATTGGGAAATTTTTGGTAAAAATTCAGCAAACACTAGAGCGTATGATGGAAAAAAAATAGAAACAGCTCCTACAGGATACTATTGGGTTTCTGGAGCAAATATAGGTGGTGGTTTCAGATCACCGGTTGTAAGTGATGGACGGGTTTATATTGCATCATATGATAAACGAATTTATGCTTACAACGAAACTCAAGATCTTACTTTTACTAATGGATCAGCGGTACAAAAATATGTTGATCGATCAAATGTTTTAGATTACGAAGTTGATGCTTGCATTGCTATTGCTGGAGATTATTTAATAGTAGGAACATCTGAACCTGGAAAAGAAAACAAACTAATAGCTTTAAATAAATATGATTTATCTGACGAAAAATGGCGTTATCCTGATGCAAGTAAAACAATTTGTTTCACTTCGCCACCTGTTGTTGACGATGGAAAGATTTTTATATCCTCCTGGGGTGGAACAATATACGATACACCATTTCTATCAATGTTAGGTTCATTTTTGGGCATGAATAACCTGCTTATTGCTTTGGATATTAATGGGGCAGAATTATGGGAACCAAAAAAATTGCCATCTGGTAGTATTTCAACACCAGTTATTGGAAATAATTATGTTTATGTTGGTTGTCAAAATATGTTTGGTAGTAGTCTATTGGCCTATGATCTAGACTCAGGAGATGGACTCTGGAATCAAACCGTTGGAGTTATTGGTAGATCATCTCCAGTATATGCTGATAATACTATTTTTGTTTGTGCAAATGTAAAAAATTCAACTACTAATTCCAGAGAAAACAAAATATTTGCAGTTGATGCGAATAATGGAGATGTTCTCTGGAACAGAACAATCGGGCAAATAAATTTAATTACAAGAAATCAACTTTTAAAAGGCAGATCTTTTTTAAATGTATTACTTGAAGGTTTCGCTCCCATTACAACTCCTACATATTATGACAAAACTTTATATGTGTTTTCTCCTGATGGCACATTGCTTGCTTTAGAAAACAATGGTAGTTTAAAATGGAGCGCTAGAGTTTCTAGCCTTGACATTTTCGCTGATTTAATTAGTTTATTTTCTTTTTACACTGCATCACCATTGGTCATCGATGGAATGATATATGTAGTGACTGGTAGCGGAACTGTTTTTGCATATGATTCTGGAAATTTTGGAAATAATGTTCAACCAAAATTTAAATTTGATTTAACAATACCTAAAACCACTATCAATTTGCCAGTTATGGCATCACCTGTTTTAGCAGATGGATTGCTGTTTATTAGCTGTAATTATGATGAAGGGTATCTCTTGTGTGTAGGTAGTTATTCACCAAATAAAAATGGAGATGTTTCCTCTACAACCATTCATGTTCCAATTAAACGTTGGTGGCAATCATTTAAAGTAAATAAAACAGATACAACATCGAACACGATAAAACTTAGTATTTTAGATGAGAATGGTAATACTCTGAAGACGTTTAGTGGTTATAACAATACTTCTAATAATATTTCAGATTTAACAACCAATAGTATTAAGCTATATGCAAGTTTTGAAATAACGAATCTTTTAGATACTCAACCAAGTCTTAATAGTTGGGAACTCACATGGGTTAAAGAAGAAGAACCCCCTGTGTTTATTTACTCAGATGAAGATCAAGTACTGTATGCTAATCAGGAGTTACAGGAAATTTCCATAGGCGTTAAAGATATTGCAGATAACAATGTTATATCAGGTCTTGATTTAACCACTGCACAGTTTAGAATTGGATATATCCCTAAAAATTCAAATACACCAAAATTATCAAGTTGGTTGCCAGCTGAATCAGACGAAATACCAGGTTCTAGAGTTATACAGACTGTGATAACTGCAAATCTAGCGGATTTAGATTTTGAAGTTTCTAGTTTTAATAATATAACTTTCAGAATTAAAGACCTTGCTGGAAACCTTGCGACGAGCAATACTTCTTATTTTGAAATAGATAATGAAAAACCAAAATCATATATTTTAGATAAAGAGAATTTTACAACTATTTATAATGAAAAAGTAACAATTTCAGCAAATGCTTCTGATAATATTAGTGGTCTTAAAGAAGTTTCGTTAATCTACTGGTATAAAGAATTAGAAGGTGATGACTGGGGTAGCCTTCAGTATTATGACAAAAATCAAACCCAAAATTTTAAATGGGTATTTGGAGAACTTAATGGTAAAACAATAAAAAGTGGTTGGTATAGAATATCAACAATGGCAAAAGACAAAGCCGGTAACATTGAAGATATAGATATTCTTACAAATTCAATAACTATACTATTTGATAATATCAATCCAATATTTAATACTCAATTTGATGACAATTACCTCAAAACAGAATTACCTAGATTCGAATTAGAAATTTCTGATGACTACCTGCTTGGATCACTAGAATATAGACTGGAAAGTGAAACAATATGGTATACTATTGACGATGGAATAGATGATAAATCTTTCAAGGTTGACTGGAGTCTTGCTGAAAATAAATGGGCTTCATGGAATGAAGGAACAAGCCAATATATATTCTTTAGAGTGAAAGATTTTTGTGGAAACGAATATAATACAACTGAACAAAACTCGCCATTAATTGATAAAGTTAATATGGAAGATTTCAACATAGATTTATCAGATTTTAATGAATGGCATTGGGGTGATATATTTACAATAACACCAAGTGTGCCTGATTATTTAAATGTTGAACAAGTCCAAATTTTTTATAGCTTTTCAAAAGATAAAAAAAATTGGACAGATTACAAACAATATGATGGGAATCTAACTGTTTATCCATATACTTGGCAGTTTACTGCTGTTGAAGGAAATGGATATTATAAGTTTTACACGAAGATAACAACTTTAGAAGGAGATGTTTACACAACCCCAGAACAGATAATAATTGCAACAATACTTCCAGCAGGTCTTTTTGCTGTTTTATTGATTTTAACAACCATTTTAATCCTTGTAACAGCTATAGTTCTTTACAAGATAAAACAGAAGAAAAAGTACCAATAAAAATAATTATTTTCTATTTTAAGAAAGAAAATATTTGGTCAGTTAACTCTTTTATTCCTTTTTTTGTTTCGCAAGATATTTTCAAATTCTTCGATTCAACATAGTTTATATCTGTTTTATTTTCAACTATTATAAAATTTGATTTATTGAACATTTTTTTCAACTGAAAACATAAATTATTTTGGTCAGAAAGGGTATAACCACATGTTTCAGAGGGGTCTAATATAAAAACGATAACATCTGCTAAATTTTTTAAAGCTGCTATTGCTTGCAATTCAATTTCATTTCTTTTTGAAAAAGGTCTATCTAAAAGACCTGGAGTATCAACTATTTGAAAACGTTTAGTTAAATGTTTTTCTTTTATATCAATATGCCCGACATGTATTTCTTTTGTAGTGAAGGGATATTGTGCAATCTTCGGTTTTGCCTTTGACAAACATCTCATTAAAGATGATTTTCCAACGTTTGGGTAACCTGCAATGACAATAGTTGGAATGTCATATAAGACTGGTAAATCTCTCATGATATTTTGTGCATCAGCAAGAACATCTAGTTCTTTTTTTATTTGTTTAACAACACTTGTTATTCTACCATAGATCTCTTTTTGTTTTTGTTTTAATATATCTATTTTTTGTGTTTTTCTTAACATTTTTGATTGTTTTGTATAAATCATTTGAGAGGTTTTTTTTGCCCAATCAACCGCGCCTAGTGATTTTTTAAGTTTATCTTTATTGATTTTAATTTCTATAATATCCTGATAAAACATTGGCAAGTTATCTATTGATGGGAAAAATTTTACATAATTTTCAAGTGTTGTAACAACAAAATTTGAAAAACTTTCAGTTTTAGCAATAATTGTTTTCTTTTTTCGATACAAAGCATTTCTGTCGATTATTTGTATTTTTTTTGTTTTTTTGAATGCCCTGTCTAGTAGTTGCTCTGAGGTAAGAACGATTGGTAGTTTTTTAAACATGATAATTTAAAAGAGTTGAATTGTATGTGCCTTTTAAAGTTTTGTAAACAATGCTTGGGTATATTTTATTAATGAATAATTCTAAGATAATAACGTAATGTTTTTAAGAAATTAAAGTTTGACAATAATTTATTTTTTGACAGGCTAAAATTCAGTGTGCCCCAGTCACTTTCTGCACCGTTTACGTCTTTTAACTTGGCTTTAATTGTGTATGTATCTTTAGCATAGAATGTATGAGGTTCAATGATATCATCATCAGAGGTGTATGGTCCTTTCCATCCACTGTTATTACCATCACCCCAATCCCAGTAACAATAAATTGCATCACCCTCAGGGTCTTTCACATCATTTATTTGAAAAGTGTATTCTTTCTCAGGAGCACCATTGCTAGGTCCTGTAATCTCAGGTTTGTTTGGTGGATAGTTATCAAGTTTTAAAATACGTAGTGTGGGATCTCCAAAAAGATACATTCCATAATACCATTCCTGTTCCCATAGTTCAAATGGTGCTTGCTTATTAAACCATGCTTGGAATGCTTCACCAATTGTGGATCCTTTTCCAAGTGGTTCTGTGAAATCATTAAAGTAAAGCATGCTTCCAGATTTTGATGATGCAATTGTTATCAGCCCATATGTTGTATTAAATATGTATGCGCCTGCAAGGTAGTTTTCATCTGTTAATCGTCCTGGTCCGCAGGCAAATAAGTTATAAAATAAAACAGGTGGGTCGTTTTTTTGAATATCATCAGAGACAACCCAGTTACCGTGGTCGAAATAGGTTCCAAGGTTAAATGGGCATCCATTTCCAATGCCTCTTTCCCATTTTCCAATTGGTGCAGGGTCGTTAAGGTTTGGTTCTATTGTTGATTCTCCGTTTAGATAATCATATGTTAATCTTGTGGTTTGATTTTTATTTGTATATGGCCCATTTATCAACCATGTTCCAATATGTGTTATTGGTGTTGCTTCAGGGTTAAAAGTTATGCCATCTATTTGTTTTCCTTCTGAATTGCAAATTTTTGCACTGAAACCAGTATCCCCCATCCATTCAGAAGTTTTTACAAGAAGTCTGTTTTCGCCTGATAGAAGATTTATATCTAACTTTTTGTAATCTGCAGTATAATCACCATATTTGTTATCAAAGAGTATTTGTTTGCCGTTGAGCCATACCCGTGCTCCATCATCATATCCTATCCATAGTTGACATGTTTTTTCTGAATCAGCTATTATTTTTGTGAATGCATAGCATACACCATAGTCTGCATCGTTATATTGGTGGTTTATGTCGATGTAGGGGTTTCCTGAGTCGTATAGAGTCCATGTTTTGCCTCCCATGTTATCTCCTTCATTTGGGTTGATATTTGCCTCAGTTTTTCCAATATAATTAGTGGTAAGATAACTATAAAAATTATCAGGGTTATCTTGATGAAAGCCATTGAGTAGCCAGCTGCGGATATATTCTGCTTCATTTTCATAATAGGCTGGGTTATATGTTTGATAAATTATATCATTAAAAGGTTGGTTATATGTGTCAGTGAGATATGCTGAGAATTGATAGTAACCTGCTTCCTGACTTATTTTACATAGAAGTTGATTCCAACCTGCATTTAATTGTACATTAATTCTGAATTCGTCTTTTTTCCAATCTGAATATCTATCTTTTGTTAAGACTACTTCGTTATTTAACCAGACTTTTATCCCATCGTCAGAACCAACAAGAAGCCTAGCAGATCTATCTGTTGGTGAGTAAATGTAGACATGGGCATATGCTGTTGATTCAGTTGGTCTTGTTCCAAAATAATGGCCTCCTGAGTAGCTATGAACACATACTTGCACAAAATGTTGTCCTAAACTCATTTGGCTCAGATAATCTTGAGCTGTTGTATAAAAACCATAATCATACCGTGTGACATCATCATTGTATACATTATTTAAAAACACATCCATATCATACCAATCTTCTTCAACATATTCCAATCCACGCCATGGTTGCCATAGTTGCCCTTTTCTATAACTGTGAACTTTTGAGAAATAATCATTTATCAAGTTTTTTTCAGAATCATAGGTCAAGGATGATGTATAAATTCGGCCTACGTATATCTCTGGTCCTGTGTCACCATTGCCTGAGCTATGAGATTCGAAGTCACCATCTTTATCTGCATCGTTCCAGTTGCCATCAAGATCCATAAAAAACAAATCACAAGGAAAAACATCCTCTGAAACTTCTGCCCATGCAATAGTGATATCACCTATAAAAACGACGCCTAAACAACCTTGGAGGTATTGGTTTTTTACCCAGTTTTTAATTTCATCAGGAGTGCCATGTGAAACTGTTTCCAGATAAACAGAATATCCTTCTATGGTAAGATCATCTACATATTGAGTTATGTTATCAGAAATATAAGGGTACAGAGTTGCATCGACTAATAATGAAATACCATTATTATTTTTAATAGAGGTAATCTCCGTTGTAAAAAACTCTGCTGGTTGTAAGGGATGATTTTTTATGTATTCTTCATAAGTCCCTGGTAGCTCACCGTTAGGTGAAAACCATTGTAACTTTTTTATGTATGTGCCTTCTTGAATAATAGAAATATCTACGTTCTTGTTAATATTCTGATTTATTAGATTAAGAGATGAAGTAGATGAAAATGATGTGATTAATAAAATCATTAGGATTATAAATAAACTTTTAAATTTTTTCATGTGTAATTCTTCTTTAAGATCTCCGGCAATCTTTAAAACAAAATAATAATTTTTAATTAATAAATGTTTTGAGCGTTAACTTGGAAGCATATTTTCAAAATTTTTTTTTATTTTTAAATTTTATTATTATATTTTTTACTAATTAATGGAAAGTTTAATACATATATCTACAAATTACCCAATATTTATAAGTTAGTTTTATATACATTATATTATAAAGAAGTTATTGGGGAGTAATAATGAGGTATTTTTTCAAAAATACCGGATTAATGTTGAAATTTTCTAGTTTCATCTTTAATTTTGTAACTAATTTTTTATTCATCAATAATATTGGGGGTAAAATTTCTTATGAAAATAAGAACAATTAGTATTTTTATTTGCATAATTTTAATTACATCTGCAACTTGTGTCCCAATATTAAGTTCTCCTAATATTTTACAAATTGATAGTATTAACAAGGATAAATTATCATCGAATGAACTCAAATATTTAAAAAATAATAATGACGGTGAAGATATTTTTTTAAAAATTATTAATGATTTAGCATACGGAAAGATTAATGATGAATCTTTTTCTTTTTATACTACTTACTTTGATGAGTTTTTTTCTAAAATAAAATCTGTTGACGATTTAAAGGATTCAAAATATTTATCAGAATTAAATCTTAAAATTGATGATATTTATCAAATGAAAACGTATTGGGAGTTATATATATCAGACAAAACAGATCTTAAAAATATTATGAAGAATCTCAATATCAATGAGAACACATCATTTTTAATTATAATTGTTCTATGGGTTTTTGTAAATGGTGCTGCTGCGGTAAATCGACCTGATGTTTTTCCAGTTGCTGTAATACTAGCTGAAGCTGTTTTTTTTGGTATTGTGGCCGGCAGTGCTATAACTCAGTTAATATTTGAAAACACAACCAATCCATTTCTTACAAACATCTATAATTTTTTGAATAATTCAAATATTTTGCCCTCTTTAAAAAATTTATTATTAATGCCAATTAATATCATGTTAGGACTAATTGAATCAAAAAGTCCTATGATTATTGCGATTAACGGGTGGATATTTATCAATATTTTTCTTGCAACATTTTTATATTTACACTCTAGTTTTGCTATGTTTAAGTTTGTAGCATCAGGTTTATGGTTTATCTTCCCCTTTGTATTAGAATTAATATAAAACATAAATGAAAATACAATTAAAACAAACATGTTTTATAAACCAATAATGAATTAATTGGATTTTTGACTATTAAAAATTAATACATAAAAGTTAAAGATACTTTCTATCGATTTAAAAAAAGAATACTTGTTACAGTAAATTACACTTGGTTTTTTAAATAACACCGCAGGTTGAACCTTGCATTTTTAAAATTGTAACAAAAACTCAAAATAATACTTACAAAATACAAAAAGTAAAATGTATGATCCCTTACAGTTATCAAAAATAACAGAAAAACTTGTAATAAAAGATGATTTAAAAAAATATTACCGTTTCCGCCCAGCAGGTTTCTACGGTGGGATAGCAACAGCTGATACAGTAGGTTGTAATTTAAGGTGCAAGTTCTGTTGGTCAGGAAATAGCGTTTGGAATGCAAAAAACACAGGGGAATTTTACTCACCCAAGCACGTGGCGTTAACTCTAAATACTATTGCTAGAAAAAAGAATTATCGACGGGTTAGAGTATCTGGTGGTGAGCCAACCATTGGTAAAAATCATCTAATCAAACTTTTAAACAATATAGATTCTAATTTATTATTCATACTTGAAACCAATGGGATTTTATTAGGAAAAGATAAAAAATATATAACTAAACTATCTCAATTTAATAACCTTCATGTCCGTGTATGCCTCAAAGGTTGCAACCATGAAGAATTTTCTCTTTTAACTGGAGCAGAGACAGGTTTTAATTACCAGTTAAAATCATTAGAATATTTAAGGGATAAAGGTTTAAGCTTCAATATTGCAGTGGTTTCATTAAAAAATGATAAAAAAGAACTATATGAAAAATTAAAAGATATAAATCTTGGTAAAATAATGATTGAGGAAGAAGAAATAAAGTTATATCCGCAAGTTCAAAAAAGATTAAAAAAAGAAGGGCTAATTGATTATTTTAAGTAAAGCTATGTAATTTTTATTATATTTTTTATTTAGTAAATAAAAAAAAGACAAAAGTTTTGATAAATATATTAAAAAACTTTATGTGATACATATAAATTAGGATGTTGGTAAAATTTCATGGATGAAGGTTATATTCTTTCAAACAAATTTAGACGGACAATATTTGATGCGTTATCCTCTGGAGAGACAAACATAAACATGATTTGTAAAAAATATAGAATCATTCCTATTGTAGCAAAAAAAGTAATAGACGATTTTATATCTGGTGGAATACTTGAGAAAAAAGGTAATAGATATGTTCTTACAAAAGAAGGAGAAAAATTAGCAACAATTATTTAAGAATAAAAAATTGTTTAAAGAAGGCGAAATTTAATGAAACCATACTTATTGCAAACACTAAAAGAACTCGCTTTACTTGGAGCAATTAAAAATAAAATAGAAATATCTTCTCTTGAGCTTGGTAAACAAATTGAATCAAGTCAGCAAACTGCTTCGAGGTATTTACTTGAACTTGACAAAACAGGGATGGTTACACGAGAATTAGGGATTAAAAAACAAATAATACAAATTACATCTTTAGGTGAAGATGCATTACAAAACGAGCATTTGCAGTATCAACAGATTTTTGAACTTACTGATAGAGTTCAATTTAAAGGTGTTGTTGTATCAGGAATGGGTGAAGGACGTTATTATACTGAGCAGATGGGTTACGTTGAACAATTTAAAGAAAAACTTGGTTTTTCGCCGTACCCT
>MUGC01000178.1 GCA_002900535.1 Thermoplasmata archaeon M9B1D
TGTTATTTCTGGAAATATTTTTTCCTGTAATATTTTTTCTATATCTCCCATATCTGTTAATTCTAATGGGTAATGGTCCTTAAACTTCATAGTTTAATCCTCCAATATATGATAAATATTATTTAATGCCTCTAAAAAGGATGCCAATTCATCACTCCCTAATAACATTTCTTCTATTTCTTCTTTTGTCCAGGAAAAATTCTCTACTAGTATTGCTATCGCATGCTCTTCTTTAAATTCTGCCATTTTATTCTATCTCCTTTATTTCGCTTCTTCTCCCTATTGCAAAGGTCCTATTTTCTTGCCGTAAATAATCAAATGCTTCCACCTGGGTTTGTTCTTCCTTTATTTGTAAAGGTTTTATTTTCCGTTCTAGTGTTTCTCTCTTTTTGCTAGTATAAATTATAATAAGTTCTTTCTGAGTTTTTAGTGATTCTAAAATTAGATAAAAATGTTTTTTATATTTATCTAATGCTATTGCTATTTTTACAGCCAGTTCGGTATCATAACTTGATCGATGTTTTTCTGGCATTCGTTCATTATAGAAATAATAATAAGCTTCTGGTAATTTAGGCCATTTATAACCAGTAAAATTGCCTTCATAATCATACCAGGGAATTCTCACTATATCAGTTGACTCTAACATTAAACAATAGGGGACCTTTACCGTTTTTATTTTCCACTGTCTTATAATGAATTTATCAAAATCAAAACTTGTATTATATGAAGTAGCCATTTGATTTGTTAATAGTGCATCTACTTCCTTTATTACTAGCGATTGGTCCTTTCCTCTATTGATTTCTTCTAGTGTATAATAACCCTGCTCAACAATCCAGCAATTTTTAACAAAGTCTTGCGTTATATCCTGCCAGATTATTTCATCATATATTTTCTTATAGCTATAATCTTCTAAATTTAAATCATAAATTGTAATAGCTACTACTCTATCAAACACTTCATCAAATCCCGTTGTTTCCAAATCTAAAACAAATAGTTTATTTTGCATGTTCTTTTTCCTCTAATAATTTTCTTATATTATCTCTTCCATTTTTAGATTCCAAATATTTATCTATTCTATGTTCAACCTCCCAGCAATTATCACATAGAATATCAAAATTATATGCAATATGTGTTTCTACTTCACTATTGCATCGTTTACAATGTTTTATTATTGCTCTATTTCGTATTTCATCCATTATTTTTCACTTTCCTTTTTTACACTGAGCACAATATTGGCCCTTTTTATCACTTATTATTTTGCCACAGCCTTGACAAGTAATCCACATGTTATTTTTCACCATAAGATTTAATAGTATCTAAATAATGTTTATATTGTTGACAATTAAAACACGGTTCAATTTGAACTTGTTTATCATGTTGATTGTTTGTATTAAAACAATTACAACAGATAAATCCTTTTTCCCATTCAACATCTTCATCATTAATACATTCTTGATTACATTCTTGACATTTCATATTTTATTCCTCTACTAATTTCCATTTTAATTTGCCAGCTTTGTATTTTTCATACTGATCATCAGTTATTACTTTAATTATGACTCTTGAATCCCTTTCTATCATTTTTAATGATAATTGTTGGCTTTGTGGTATTTTTGTAACCATTTCTAATACAGTTTTCATTTCAATCACGTGTGTTAAAACTTTAAATTATCATTTTCCAAAGATTATTTAAACATTATGTTTTTTTCAAAGAATAGTAATGTTTAAATACATGCATTAAATAAATATGTTGAAGTGAACTTATGGCTCAAACTGATACAAAAACAATAATAGGACCTTTAGAAAAAGTATTTAGCTCAGATAAGGTAATAAAATTTTCAGTAAGTGGATTTTATTTTATAGGCTTTGAAAAGGACAAAGCTCAATACGTTACCTTATTAAAGGACTATATTACCAAAGAACGAGAGGGAGTAGAAATAAAGGTTATTGTGCCACAACCGGAGAAAAAAATTCATGATGATTTTTCTAAAGTGGACCAAATAACTCTTACGAACCATACTAAAATTTACCTGGAAGATCAGCTTATTTTTTATCCAGCTGAACAAACAGAGGATGTAGCGTTAATAAATGATGCTATTGATTATGCTATCCAACAAGAAAAAGAGCAAGAAATAAACAATACAGTCAAAGAAATAGAAAAAGAAGTTTATCCCAAAATTTTACAAAATGAATCGAGGGCATTAACAACACAAAATAATCAATTAACAAATAGTTCATCATCCATTATCGATCAATGGCTTGAACAATGGAAGCAACTTCAGGAATTTGATAAAAAATTGCTTGATGAAAATGATTATCAGAAAATAGGCGATAAATTATTTAAGAAAAAATCAGCCTTTAGGAAATATGCCCGTTTTTATCAAGTAGCAGACGAAATTATCAAAGAACAGAGAACCGAAAGACCCGATGGCTCAGTTATGGTTGAAGTATGGGTCAAAGCATGGCGCTCTTCTCATCCTGAAGATTATAAAACTGGTTATGGAGCAGTTGATTCTAAAGATAAATGTTTTAAAGAAGATCATTGGGTTAAGAAAAAAGATTTAAAAACAAAAAAAGAAGAATGGCTTATTGAAGGTCCTTGTTCTGATGATTGCTCTGGTAAAAAACACTTTGCTCATCCCGAACATGATATTCACGCCACAGCTCATACTAGAGCCAAAAATCGTGCTATCAGTGATTTAATAGCAGGTGGTGAAGTCTCAGCAGAAGAGGTTGAATAAATATGGGTTATTATAGCGAATTTGTATGGGAAAATCTCCAATATAGAGATCCATTAGGATTAATGATATTTGTTTTAGCTAATCATAAAAATAAAGATAAAACGTCAGCCCAAGATTTTTTTGATGATGTAGTTTCATTGGAATATGAATTTGATGAATCTAAACTATCTCCTTTACAAACAACATTACCTGTGACATGGAAACTTGTTTGGAAAGAAAATTATTCTGCAAAATGGTATTATAATGATGAATGGGTTAAATGGATTGCTCCTTTTATTCAAGTGGGAACACTAAAATTTAGTGGTGAAGAAGATGGTGAGTATTGGGGCTATAAATTTGAAAACGGTAATGTCAAAAAAATTTCATACCAATTAACAGAGGTTGAATAATGCCTACCACTTTTTTTCTTGATGAAGCTACACTCAAAAAACAAAAAAGCATGGATGAGTTAGCTCAAGAGTATGAAGTTTTTTTTAAAGGTGAATTAGAAGCCCAAAAGAAATTACAAGACAAATTAGAAGAGGAAATGATAT
>MUGC01000012.1 GCA_002900535.1 Thermoplasmata archaeon M9B1D
TGTTAGTAACAAGGTTGAAGAACTACTAAAATGATTTTTCTTTAAAATTACAGTGTTTAAAAATTGGGCAGTTTTTACATATAGGTTTCTTTTTACAATATTTTTTAGCGAATATCACAATTTGTGCATGTAAATTTTTATATGCTTTTATCAGCTCTTCACCTTGATATTTTTCTGCTAGTTCTTTTTGAAAATATTTTTGAATTTCATTATATGATATATTTGTGTCAATTGGTATTCTTTCACAAAGACGTTTTGTATAAGCATCTACAACAAATATTGGTTTGTTACCGGCGTATAAAAGAATGGAATCAGCAGTTTCTGGCCCGATTCCATTTAGAGATAATAATTCTTTACGAATTACATTCATATCTCTAATAAAAAAACGATCTAAGTTTGAATTATATTTATTTTTTAAATAAATGCTAATATTTTTTAATCTTATTGCTTTTTGATTAAAAAAACCCGATGGTCTGATCAGTTTAGTTAATTTTTTAATATCTTCATTTGCAAGTTTTTCTAAGTTTAACATTTTTTGTGATTTTAGATTTAATAATGCTTTTTCCACATTCGACCATGCTGTATTTTGTGTAAGAACTGCACCAACTATTATTTCAAATCTAGGATCGGTACTATTTTTTTCATGATATTTTTTATCAACTGGCCACCAGTTTAGATTCCCGACCTTCTTAGTTAATATTTGATATAATTTTAAAGGGCTTAATTTCATTTTTTGATTCAATAGACATATACAATTTCGAATTATTTAATCTTTTAATATTTTAAAATAGTATTTTAAGAAAAATAATATTACTTCTATGCAGTAATTAGTATTAATCAGAGTATTCTTGATAGCAAATTACTAAAATAGAGACTATATTTCCGACTCTACAAAAAAGGGCCAGTGGTCTAGTGGTTATGACGTCGCGCTTACAACGCGGAGATCGCCTGTTCAATTCCGGCCTGGCCCATACAACTTTTAAATAAAAAGCGTATATGGGGATAACATGGTTGAAAAAATACTATTTTCGTTGGAGAATTGTATGAAATGCACGCAAACTAAAGAACTTTTAACAGATAGAAATGACATAAAAATTATTACCTATCCACATGATATCAATAATTGGAGTGAAGAACAATTAAAAGAGGCAAAAACAAATGATGTTTTTGAAGATTTGCTTAAAACAGCTCCTATCCTATGGGTGCATGGCGAAAAACAAATTGGCTATTTAAGAATTAGAAAATGGCTTCAAGATAACAAATGAAACTTTTTATTTTTCTAGCTCTTTTATCGTTTTTTTCATTTTTTTATACCATTCATCAATACGATTTTCTAGTGTTTCTTTTGCTTTAAAATTACTATTAGAGTGGTATGTATGATAATATCCACCTTTTACTAAATTTTTTGTTTTTTTTGTAACAAGCCCCGCACACGTGAGTTTTTGTAGTGAACGATAAACCGTGCTTCTTTCTTTTTTAAGTTGTTTTGCAAGCTCATCGGCTCTTAATTCATCAGTTTTTTTTAAGGTCTTGTAAACAGTTAAATCTTGACTATTTAAATTAAATATACATTGAATTACATCATCGCAACATATATTTTGATTGAGGCTTAAGAATTTCATTATCTCTTGGTCTAGAATTAATTAACTCATATTTAACGGTTGTGCAAAAAACAAACACAAACGTTATATAATAGATCAACATTATACCTGCTTAATGGTTCAAAAACTTGAAGAACTAAGAAAGAAAAAAATGGAAGAACTTAAAAATAAATTAATATATAGAGGTAGAAATATGAGTGAAGAAATGCCAGATACACCTTTAGAGGTAACTGACGCAGATTTTGATGACGCAGTAAAAAAATACAAAACCATAGTTATAGATTGTTGGGCACCATGGTGCGGACCTTGTAGGATGGTTGGTCCTATAATTGAAGAACTAGCTAAAGAAATGCAAGGAAAAATTGTTTTTGGAAAATTAAACGTTGATGAAAACCCTAGTGTTTCTATGAAACATCAGATAATGAGTATACCAACAATGTTAATATTTAAAAATGGGAATTTAATTGATAAGCTCATTGGAGCAATGCCTAAAGATATGCTAAAACAAAAACTTGAATCATATTAAAATAAGATCATGTCAAATTATAATAAAAAAACAATAACTATATTAATTCTAATAATCTCTATAGTATCAAGTATTTTTCTTTCTGGATGTACTGATGAAACTAATAATGAAATAACTGATAAATGGCTTTTTGCAATGGATAATAATGATTATCAAAATAGTGTTCAATACAAATATAATGCATCTGCAATACCAACTTTAGTGATAATTGATAAAGATGGAGATGTTATTTTTTACAACCGTGGAAAACATGACAAAGAACTACTGATCCCATATATTGAACAAGCAATAAAAGGAACAGCAAATAAGCTTGGGACATCAATAGATTTTACAGTTAAAACATTTAATAATGAAACATTTACTTTGTCTGGAAAAAAAGGTCATGTTGTATTATTAGATATAATGGGTGTAGGTTGCCCACCGTGTGTTGCTCAAATGCCTGAATTACAAGAAATCAAGATGGAATATGGAAATGATGTTATATTGCTATCTGTCGATGTTAGATTTACAGGAGAAACTCAGGAAAAAGTTATAGAAACCTATGGAGAATATATATTACTTTAAAATTTAAAATATCTTGGTAAAAAGAGAAAAATTTATTATTAAAGTTAAATTTACTAAAATACTTAAAATTATGGAGGATAAATATATGAAAACTATTAAAAAAGTATCAATAACAATAATTTTATTTTTAAGCTTGTGTTTATCAATTTTTAGCGTTACTGCTGATCCAACTATTGAAATTGAGACTAACCCAGCTAACCCTGAAAGACTTTCAACTTTCACAGTTATTGCTACAATTACTGGTGAAAACATTATCAGCGTAACTGTTACTATATCAGAATGCACAAAGAAACCACCTGCGCAGTGCTTTGTAGCTCATTCCAATATACCTATGACTTTAGATGATAACGGTAAATATGAAGCTGAAGTTACATTAACTGGTACACAAGATTCTATTGATCATGTTCAATATCTATTTGTTATAAATGATAATGGTACTGAGTATCAAGTTGGTGATCTTAAAACAGATCTAAAAATAGATGATACTAATAATAATGGAGGAGATAATGGAACTCCAGGTTTTGAATTAATAATACTTCTATCTGCAGTGTTTATTTCATTACTAATCTTAAAAAGAAAGAGATAAAAAATGAAGTTACAACTAAAAAGGCTGATATCTCAAATTTTTTTTCTTCTTTTTGCGAATCTTGGAGCTCTTAATATAAAAACAGGGTTTTGTGTACCTTTTTTTTACTGTAATGCTTGTCCTGCTGCATCTTCAGCATGTCCACTTAGAGCTATGGAACTAAGCGTTTATAAAGTTTTTAATTATCATAATAATTTTAGTTTAAAACTTTTTTTATATCCTATAATTATACTTGGCGGAGTTGGAGTTTTAACTGGGAGAGCCGTCTGCGGATGGGCATGTCCTATTGGTTTTTTACAGAGAGCCACTGGAAGAGTAGCGCGTTTTTTGAAAAAGAAATTCCCTTTTTTTAAGAGAATAGGTCAACATAAAATTGAACGTTATTTAAGATATTCTAAATATTTTGTATTAATAGGACTCGTGTTTTTAACTTCAATTTTTTTAGGTTTTGTTTTTACAGATATATGCCCTGTAGGTGTGCTCACAGGTACTTTTCCAATAATGATATTAGAACCAGGTGTTTATGTTCCATCTTCTTATTTCTATCCTGCTTTAATAATTTTAATCTTATTTCTTTTACTTATATTTCTTGTTGAGCGAGGTTGGTGCAGATACTTCTGCCCTATTGGTGCATTCCTAGCACCATTCAATAAAATCAGTTATATCCATATGAAAGTTGATACTAAAAAATGTAAACATTGTAATATCTGCTCAGAAGTATGCCCAATGGGAATCGATGTTCCAAATATGAATAGAGATCCAGAGTGTATTTTATGCGGTAAATGTGTTTCCGAATGTCCATATAGCGTTGTAAAATTTGAGAGGCTTTGAATGAAAATAATGCAAATATTACAAATAATAATCATACTTGCTTTTGTAGTTAGCTTTTTCAATATTCTTTTCACAA
The DNA here is from genome assembly GCA_002900535.1 of Thermoplasmata archaeon M9B1D. Classification (GTDB taxonomy): domain Archaea; phylum Thermoplasmatota; class E2; order DHVEG-1; family DHVEG-1; genus M9B1D. Next base: position 4,185 of record MUGC01000012.1, read on the forward strand.
CTGATGTATATGACGAGGTACAAAGAAAAATAGTAGAAGAATTATGTTTAAGCTGTATAAAACTAAAACCAAACACAATCAAAGAATATAGATTTGAAACTGCTAATGGAGCGCCCCATCCTGAATTTATCCTAGAAAATCTTTCCAAAGGTCCGATTATTCTTGACTATAGAATTACATTTTGTCCAGGATGTGAAGATTTAGAAAACAATATTTTATCTAAAGTTTTTAATACATCTTTTCCAAATCCTCTGCAAGACGATGAAGAAACAGAAATACCTGATTTATTGTATATAGAAACAGAATTTAAAAACACAAATGTTACATTTATACATTTTAATACAGATGATGAAGATAGTTTAGATGTTCCACCAGATGGAATTTATGCTAAATCAAGAAATGTTTATGATGTTGTCGGAGATCAGGGAAACCCAATGGTTGTTTTTATAACCTATGGTTATAATCATGGATTCACTGAACCTTTTTATTGCACTGTATATGGTATAGAATCAGAAAAAGAATTATTAAATCTAATTTACGAGTCAGTAGATCTTTACAATGAACACAAAGATGCTGTTGATTAAAAAATAAAAAATTTAGAAGGAAAATTCCTTCTATCTAGAGTTCACCGTTTTTTATTTTTTCTTTTAAAATATCAAATTGTGCTCTTGTTAGTGTACAAACATTGTTTTTTTCTCCAATTATTACGGTATCTTTTCGTACATCAACAATAGGACATTTTGGTGGTACACAAGTTCCTTCATTACATAAAACTATAGTCATACAATATCGCTTCCATTTAACAATTGTTAAGACTAAAATCTGTAAAGCTTTTAAAAGTTTTTCGGAAAATATAATCGACGATATCAAATATATTGCTTAATTTCAAAATTTTTCTTATTAACTTTAGAAACAATCCTGGACATCTTCCGATGAATTTTGTCAACTTCTTTTATCCTGATTTTGACATCGGATCCAACTTTTTCTTCAAATCCTTTCTTGATTATAGAAAATACTTTTTCAACTTCAAAACCTGCTTCTTTCTGCTTTTCATCAAAAATAAGCTCTATATCTATATTGTTCATGTTATTCTGGACAATCTTTGTATCCTTTAAAATCGTAGTTTTAAGTTCATATAAAACTTTGCTATAAACCTCAGAAATAGAAGATGGAAGCAAAATCCGGCCATTTGAAAAATACAAGGCAAGATCATCTCTACCGTAAACTCGTTCAATCAAATCACCTATCATACCGCAGTCCGGTTTTTCATTTAAAGGCGCAACAATATCATTAATTGCATTATATCTGATAATTGGAGTACCATTTCCATAAAGCTTTGTAATAATTAATTTACCAGGATCTTTTGAGTCAACTGGTTTGCCATCTTTTAGAAATTCTAAGTGAACAAGATCAGACATTATGTGATAATGACCTTCTTTACATTGGAATGCAATGGTTCCAGTTTCAGTAGTGCCATAGAGTTCAAAGACCGGTGCATCAAATACTTCTTCTATTAATTTTCTAAGGTTTTTATCAAGAACACCGCCAGTCGATGCAATAACCTTTGGGTTTATTTTTTCTCCATACCCTTGTTCTTTTAACAATGCAAGATGACCTAACATCCCGGGGTATCCGCCTAAGAAATCTGGTTTGAAACTATTAATTTCTTTAATCATTTCCTGTGGTTTATCATTAGTGTTAAGCCATTGCATATTTTTAAAAAAACTAGAGCTGAGATTCCCTAGCAGACCTCTTGTTATAAATCCGCTTTCAATAGTATGAGGTGTAAGGTCAGCGATAATGGTAAGTCTATCTTTCCTCCAGTTTATCTCATGTTCTCTAAGCGCCCGTATATGATTAAAAAACCATTGTACAACATCATACATGTCTTGATAAATTGCAAGTTTCTTACCTGTTGTTCCAGATGTTGAAATTTCTAAAAGTTTTTCTTTTTTAGTTTTTGATGGAATAATCCCATAAGGATAATATTTTTTGATATCTTCTTTTGTAATTACTGGTAATTTTTCGATATCTTTTATTTTATTTATGTTGCTTGGGTGAACTCCTGCTTTTTTGTATTTATCATGATAAAGTGGAACAGTATATGCATATCTTACAATGTTTCTTACAGCTTTGTCTCTAAAGTCACTTAGCTCTTTTTCATTTAAAGTTTTTAACCTATCGATATCAAATAAATATTTAGTAAGAATTTTTGAAAGAAACACTGGACTGCTGAACGGATTCATGACCCCACATCTATTATTTGTATTATATTATAATGATAAGTTTAATTAATAAAATCGTTTAAATATGTATCCATGTATTTTAGAAAAGTTGTATGAACATACTAATTATTGAAAACACGTGGATGGGAAAGACCAAATACGGTTTTTTTGATAAGGTCTTACTAAATGCATTTACAATACTTCCAACACTTTATGCTCGAAAAATTGCGGCAATAACACCAAAAAAGCATGTCGTAAAAGTGATCAATGAACGAAACAGCATAATAGATTTTTCCCAGAAATATGATTTGGTAAATATAAACTATACAACTTCGACAGCTCAAAGAGCGTATGAAATTGCAGATGAATTTAGAAAAAAGGGAATAACTGTTGTTTTAAGTGGAATGCATGCTTCATTAATGCCTAAAGAGGCAAAAGAGCATGCAGATAGCATTCTTCTTGGGTGGGGTGAGCTAAACTGGCTAGATCTCATCAAAGATTATGAAAAAAGCAAAATAAAACCAGAATATAAACATAAAAAATATGATAAAAATACAAAAATCCCGCCAACAAATATCGAATTACCTGCATTTGTGCTAAGCGGAGCAATAGAAGCAACCCGCGGATGCCCATATAAATGTGACTTCTGCCCCGAATCAAACATTACGGGTGGTTCACAATTTTACAAAAGACCTGTGGATGAAGTAATAGAAGAAATCAAAAACTTACCACAAAAATTTTTTACATTTTATGATACTTCCATGACAATAGATCCAAGATATACAAAAGAACTTTTTAAGAAAATGATTGGATTAAAAAAGAAATTTTCCTGTAACGGTAACGCAGATGTTTTAGCAAATGATGTTGAACTTGTAAAACTCTCAAAAAAAGCAGGTTGCACATCTTGGCTTATTGGTTTTGAATCATTTTCACAACAAACACTAAACAGTGTAGGTAAAAAAACGAACAAGGTAGATGAATACAAAAAAGCCGTTGAAAACATACATGACAATAATATGATTGTAGTAGGAGATTTTATGTTTGGGTTTGACGCAGATACAAAAGATGTATTTGATGAAACATTCAAACAAATAAATAAATTAGGAATTGAAGCAGCAGATTTCTGTATACTTACACCTTTTCCTGGAACGCCAATATATGATAAATTAGAAAAAGAAGATAGAATTTTTATTAAAGATTGGTCACAATATACTCTTAAGAATCCTGTTTTTAAACCTAAAAATATGACGCCTGAAGAGCTTCTTGCGGGCGTTAGAAAAATCTACTATGAATATTACTCAGCACCAAAAAATGTTAAACGAATACTCAAAAGCATTAGATTTGGGTTTTTGCCTTTTTTACTTGTATTCCAAAGGACATTTGCTGCTGCTATGAGTCATAGAAAGTTGTTTTTTTAGAAAAACCTAAGAAACGAAAAGTACCAAATATATTTGAAAAAAATAAAGATAGATATGATTGTAAAAAACCAAAATCATCATTTTTCAAAGACTTAATAAATAACCTTAAAATAAAGCTTAACCTCAGGTAAAATTCCCTATGGGCTTTATTGCATATTCTTGTTAATTCTTCGTATGTGTATAGACCAAGGTTTCTTTTTGAGTCAGCATATACACTGTATTCATATTCTGAAATTTTTTCTTCTTTAACTGCTTTACACCAAAGTTCAGATCCTGTTACATATTTTAATGGAAGAAAAGAAACAGAATCTAAAGGAAGTGATTTTGCAAAATTTATTGTTTTTTGGAAATGTTTTTTTGTTTCAAAAGGAGCACCTAAAATAAATGTTCCAATTGTAAAAAAACCCATTTTATTACTTAATAAAACAGCATTTCTGATTTTTTTAAGATTAGTTTTTTTATTATAAAAATCTAAGACTTCTTGATTTCCAGACTCAAGGCCGAATTGAAGATGCGTTACACCTGCCTTTTTCATAAGACTAAACAGTTTTTCGTCTGCTGAATCTACTCTTACTGCAGTTGCAATAAATTTCATTTTTATTTTTTCACTGATTATACTTTCAAATAATTGAATTGCTAGTTTTTTATTTGCAAGAAAATTATCATCTACAAAAGAAACTATCCTATAACCTAAATTATTAATTTCATTAATTTCTTCTACTATATTTCTTGTGGATCTTTGTCTAAATTTTTTCATACTAATTGAATTTCTAGAGCAAAATTTACAGTTAAAGGGACATCCTCGTGATGTAATTATTGAAGTAAATTCTCCTTGCTTCATTTTTGGCTTAAATTGTCTGCCATAAACATAATTTTTAACAAGACGTCTAGAGGGAAAAGGGATTGAATCAAGATCTTTTATAAGTTGTAAATTAGCGCTTTTTTTAATTTTGTTATTTTCTTTATAGTAGATTCCTGATATTTTTGAAAAAGAGATTTTTCCATTAATTGCTTTTTTAATATCAGTAATTACTAGTTCGCCATCGCCTTGCACACAAATATCGGCACCTGTTTCTATTAATGATTTTTCAGGGAATAACGCACAATGTGGACCACCGATTACTATTTTTATTTGAGATTGATGTTTTTTAATAGTTTTAATCATGCTAGTAACATTTTCGATAGAATAGCTTAGGACCGTTATTCCTATAACATCGATTCCATTTAATGAGTTGATTAATTTTTTTTCATTATAAACTTCGGCTGAAAAATCAATTATTTTAACAGTATCTCCACTTTCTTCTAGTTTCTCAGCAATATATAATATACCAAGAGGTGGTACCGTTCCTTTAAATGTAGTCTTTTTTGTTTTTTTATCAATAGATGAATGTTCAATTTGAGGATATATAAGTAAGAAGTTAATTTGCTCACGTCCTTTTTTGCTTAAGGGGCGATATCAGTTTGAAAATGTAATTTTGGCTTTATATCCTTTTAGTGAATTTTATGATTATAAGAGTATAAATGCTATAACATTCATGGTTGTAGTAGATGATTTCCCTTCATCGTCATACGCTATTGCTTTTATCTCATGCTTGGGCCTAAATATAGATGGAGTTTTCCACAAATACTCATAAGGCTCGTCTGTAAATTCTTTTACAAGCACGTCGTCGATATATAATTCAACTTTCTCAATTTTGGAATCATCTGATGCAAAAATAGTAATTGTCGTTCTGCCAAGCAAAATAGTTTTAAATCCTCTTGTTGCTGTTATCTCCTTTCCAAATATATGAAGTCGTCCATTTTTAGGATTAGTAATTCCTACTTCTGGTTTTAGATTTGCATCTTCTACAATTAATGCTCCTTTGCTTGCATCTGCATAATATGCATCAAAAGGTTTTTCTTTTTCAGAATCAGAATATTTTTCAACTGATTCAGAATTAAAAATAACTCCTATAACCATAAGATTATCTATATTGTACTTGGAAAAATCATAAATTTCGTTTATATTTTTTTCTTCCTTACTTGATAATTCAATTTCTTCGTTGTAAATAATTTTTATAAGACCAAAATGATAGATGCCTTTCCCACCATAATATGGAACAGAATTTCTTTCTGTTAGATACAGTTTCAAACGACCATTATAAGTATAATCTTCATAATTTATAATTTCAACAGAAATATTTACTTCTTTACTATTTTCTTTTAACTCTGCTGTAACATTAAGATAAAGTGCAGGTACTTCTCTTTTTTGAGCTTTAGATATTTTTTCTTCAAAAACAGATTTTTCTTTTGCACCTAATATTACATCGTAGCCACCATCGATATAAACCGAAGGATAACCATATATGTTATAATCTTCTTTCAAATGAGAGTTAGCTTCGCTATTTGTATCATTAATTAAACTTACATAATAAAAATTGTAATCACCTGATGTATATAACTCATGTAAAATATTTGCAACTTGGGGACAATTAGAGCACCATGTACCAGTACCTTCTTCAATAAAAACATTATGAACCAGTTCTTTTCTGTCTTCTTTAACACGTATTGTATAAAAAATACTACCGTCAATAGATGGATCACCAATAGGACCATTACCTGCTGCATCATCAACTGTTACATAATAATACCAGTCTTCAACTGAGTCTGTTGGTATATCTATATATGCTTCTCCTTTTAATATTGATTTATTGCTCCATTTATCTGAGTTAGCTTTTTTATAATATAATTCTGCTTTAGTAACATTAACATTATCAGAAAATGTTACCAAAATATTTATTATTTCCCCAGGATTGGCTGTCGTGTTTTCTGTTTCTATATCTATTATTGGGGGAATTACATCTTTATTTTCACTATCATGGTTTGTAAAAAAAACAAAATATACTAATATCAAAATAAGAATAAATATAACTAACAAGATAAACTTATACCTATTTCTCATGGATATTATTATATAAGATGTATTATATTTAAACTTAACTTAACAATCGTTAAATATATATATCGGATCCAAAATATCAAATTTATAAACTAATACTTTATATAAATAAAAGGAGGTAAAAACTTGAAAAAAATGTTTATTATTTTATTAATGGCAATAGTTGTTATAACGTCATTAAATGGGGTTGCTAGTACAACAAAAATTAGTATAGAAAACACAGGTAATCAAATTAAAAATATTTTAAATGATGATCAGACCCATGGAGTTTTAGCTGAATATGCAACAACGACGACATGCCCATATTGTCCAACAGCATCAAGTCAGCTTTACTCAATATATAATTCAGGTGATTATGATTTTGATTTTGTGACTATTGTTATAGATAAGATTACTGAGCTTCCATTGATTGCGCAGGGTCATCTATCAACTAGATATAAGGAGCTTGGTGTAAAATCTGTACCTGATGTTTATTTCGATGGGGGATACAAAAACATCCTCGGTAAACAATCTGATGAACAACCTTATAGGACATCGATAGAGCAATCTGGAACAAGAAATGTGCCTCAAGTAGAAATAGATCTGAATGTTGACTGGAAATCAGGCAATATCCTTAAAATAACTGCTGAAGTACAATCAAATGATATTGAATTTGATGGTAAAATCAGAATCTATATAACTGAAATAAGCTCTAGTTGGAAAGATCAGCAAGGTGAACAATATCATCATGCTGTTTTAGATATACTCGTTGATAAAAGCTTAAAAGTAGTAAGTTTAGATAAAAGTAATACTCAGCAAACTAAGACGCTTAATACAATTACTGTTACAAAATGGTGGTCTGGTGATATAGCCAAAGATAACTGTATGGTAATAGCTACTGTTTTTGATAAAGATACAGATTATGCAATTCAAACAGCATCAGCAAAACCTGCTGATAAATCTAATAATGATTTGTCTACTAGCAGTTATACTAAACTTCTTGTGGCTAATGGATTTATAGGAAAGATTTATCCAATATTTGAAGAAATGAACGTCTGGGAAGATGCAGGCATCTCAACACAACGATCGCACTACAACTCTCTAGCTTTAAATAATGTTTTACAAAAACTATTAGAGATTTTCCCTAATTCGTTTACCATTCTAAGATATTTATATGGGCTATAAATAAATTTTTTTTCTTATAATTTTTCAAAACTATGGTTTTTTTAGCTATATACGTCTAATATTATTTTTCGAATAACTAAAGTTCTTTATTTTATTAAAATAACCACTTTTTAATACTAAAATTGTATACTCTAATTAATACTACAATGTTACCTTTTTTCCTTTTTTTAATTCATCAACAGATTTAATTCTAATATTCTCAAGAGTTTTTTCATCCATTGTAGCTTTTCTCGCCCTTATATTTTGTTCTTTTATTGCTTTTTTTGCATCGTCCCAACGTTTACGTCGTTCACCTTTAATTGAAATTATTTTACTTCTCATTTCAAAAGCTTTTTCATGAGCCTTCTGTGCTTCATCGCGAATTTCTTTGTATTCCTCATGTTTTTTGTTTGCCTCCGAAATAGAAACAGAAAACTCATTGACAATTTTCATATATTTCTCATGTTTCTTCTGATTTTCATCATAATATTTCTGAACAAGTTTATGTTCTTCATCTGCTTTCTTAAAAAGTTCATCAATTGTTTTGTCTTTATCTGAAATATCGATTTCAACTTCCTGTTGTTTATCAAGTTTTAATTTTGTTTTTTTGTATTCATCACGTATCATTCGAATTTTGTCAATAAGATCATTTTCTTCTTGAGGAGACATTGGAACTGTTTCCTGACGGTATTCCAACATCTGTACATCGGCTTTAAGTTCTTCAACGCGCAATGGAAGATTTTTAAAAACTTCACCTTTTTTCTTTCTTTTAGCATCAATAAGTTTTTTTGCTTCTTCCTGAAACTTATTTCTTATCTCTTTATGATGTCTCATCTTTGCAACAAGTTCATCTCTTTCTTTTTTTAGTTTGGCCATTTCGTCCTTTTGATCTTTTCTACTATCGTTGATCATATTACGCTCTTCTCGAAGAACTTTGGCCATATCATTAAGTTCGTTTCTACGCTGAATATACGATTGGTATTTTTTTTCTGCATCCTTAAGTTGTTCTATTTCTTTTTTATTTTCGTTTTTCTCAGGCATAAGAAACACTAAAGATATATTCTAGGATTTTGACACCGGTATTATTTAACTACTATATATACCTCGTTTTTACCTTTTACGGCAATCCAAGGTATAGAAATATCTGCGTATCCACCACGAGGAATAGTAATATTTTCTACTTTATTTTTTTCCTCATCATTCACATACAAAATAACGTTAATATTTCTGGCAGATACGTCTCCTTTGTTTACAAGTTTAAACGAGGTCTCAACTCGATCGTCTTTCTTAAAAACTCTAGGCCAATGGAAAACGTTTGATATGTGTAATTTTGTTTTGCTGTCTTTAATAGTAGTAACTGTAGATATCTTACCTGGTTTTTTCTTATTTAGCGCTTTTGCAATAACTTTAACTTCAATCCAGTCGTCTTTTTTAACATAGTCTGTAGGTTTTACTATAAGTTTAATTTTCGTAGATTGTTTTGATTCAATTATTGCTTGTGTCGTATCAAGTGATACATCAAATCCTTCCACTGAAGAGTTAATCATAGTTTTTAATTCATAGGTTAGAACATTTTTGCATGGATTTTTGATTGTTATTTCATATTCTGCTTTTTCATCAGGTTTAATTTCCTTGATTCTTTC
>MUGC01000179.1 GCA_002900535.1 Thermoplasmata archaeon M9B1D
CCCAACCTGAAAAACCAATAATCAAAGAAAAAGAACCAATTATCAAAAAAACAACTTTTTTAGAAGACAAAGAAAAACAGCGTGCAATTAAACGAATAAAACAACAACAAGAAAAACAAAAAAGAAAATTTAAAAATCTTGGTGGCTAAAGATGGAAATAATATTAAAATCAAAAAATTATAAAAAAATTGCATCCTCTTTAGTATTGTTTCTAGTTATAATCAGTATATTTTCTATTATTATACCTGTTTCAAGATCAGATAAAATATACAATGCTAGATGTTGGTTTGATCTTGAATGGAGTGATATCGAAACCCAAAAACCAGTCGTACCAAGAGATGAAATTAAAATATTTAATCTAACTGTAAAATTTGAAATTCGCACTGGAGAAAGCTACGGTAAAGGCGTTGTTGACGCATATCTCGCAGTTGGAAGAGGAAATCCATTAATTGAGCTCGAAGTTATTGATTCATCACCTTGGTGTGATGCTGTGATGGAACGGCCAACTATTGCAACAAACTTTACATGGAGTACTGAAGCAAAAACTGCGATATTTATAACTATAAATGAAAACGCCCCAGCATATGGTGAAGGCTTTATTAAAATACATGCGTATGCTAAAAACCTTGGTCTAATAGAAGGATATTCAAATAATTTTACTTTGCCGTTTACACCAGCATATAAGCCGATTGTTGACGCCAAATTGCTGAATTTAAATAGTAAGAAAATTTCACCAAATGACGAAGCTGTTTTTCCTATTGAGCTTGAGAACATGGGAAATGCTAGAACAAAGGTTTTATTAGAAGTCAATGAGCTTCCAGAAGGATGGACAGCTACTGTAACAGACTATGTAATCCTTGCTGAACAAGAAGGATCAAAAGAAACCGCGTATCTCTCAGTAATACCACCAAGTGGTTTAGGCTACCACGATGAGGAAATAAGCATAACAGTTAAAATGACACCGATAATGGCCGAAAATCCAGAAGAAGTAGGTAACCCATTTTATGCTAACTTTGTTGTTGAAAGTAGAGGTTTTTCAGGTAATGGAATCGAGCAGTATATCTTCTATATTATTATCATAGGAGTTATTTTATTGATTATACTTTTAATTTACAAACGAGTAAATAAGAAAAATTTAGAAAATTAAACTCATATTACTAAAGTCAAATTTTGTAAAAATCAGCACAAGCGTGGTTATAGCAATTATCAGGAGTATCATCCATGCTGTTGCATTCCATCTTATTATTTTTGATCCATCAAGTGGCCCAAATGGTAACAGGTTAAATGTTGCAAAAAATGCATTGATATAGCAAATGAAACCAACAATTGAGCCAAGAACTGGGTCTTCGAAGAATACAAACAGATAAAGAAGAAGTGTTACACCTGCAATTAATATATTCGCAGAAGGCCCTGATACTGCAATTTTACCAGTTTCATGGTTTCTGGTGCCTCCGCGAAACATTACAGCACCAGGCGCTGCAAATACAAAACCTGTTAATATACTTAGAAAAAAGGCAATTAAAAGGCCTTGCGGATACATTCTGTACTCTGACCATAGCCCATGTCTTTGGGCCATGAATTTATGAGCAATTTCATGGAAAAAAAATGCAGTAACAACACCTAAAAATGATAACAGCAGACCAGCAGGTAATCTTTCAAAATCAAAACCGTTATATAAGCCCAATAAAAGATTATTTCTAGTAATTGCAAAAGAAAAGGCAACCACCAAAACAGCCATTGAAATTAAAATATGGCTTATTTCTATTCTACTAAATTTCCCTGGTTTTCCAGCATCAAGACTTCCTTTTGGAAAATACATATAATCCCGAGGTGGTATATCATGAAAAGATGTGTAGATTCTTTTCTCCTTATCCATAGTGTCTAATGGGGTTTAATTAAAAATTAGTTTATGAATGTTTTGAAGTTAATTATACAGCGATTCCCAATTGAATTAGATATGGTAGGGCAACAAATGTCCCAATCATACTACCAACATTTGCAAGCGCTACGACCATAAGTAGTCTAATTACTTTGTTATTCCAAAAATCTCTAAGGCTCTCTATTTTGCTTAGCTCTTTAAAGTCTTTTACAACAGGCGTTCTAAGCTTTGCTTCTACATATCCAGCAACCCATCCAGCTGCAATAGCTGGATTTAACGATGTAATGGGTGCTGCAACAAAGGCAGTCAACCACGTAAGAGGATGTGCCCTTGCAATTATAGTTCCAATTGCAGATAAAGATCCATTAATTAAAAACCACCAACCTAGTGCCACAAGGGTTTCTTCCCAACCTCCAAAAAAGAATATATATACCATTAAGGCAGCAAAAATAACCGGTATTGCATAAGCAATTGTTTTTAAAATACTGAATCGTTTCTTTGGAACGTATTCAAGTTCTTTTAAATCAACATCAATTTTCTCTTTTTGTAAATATTTCTTAATGCCATTAAGGTGACCCGCTCCAACAACTCCTACAACTTTTCCTTTTTTACTTTCTTCAAGTATTTTTTTTGCAATATATTTATCACGTTCATTAATTAAAACCTCTGTAATACTTGGAGCAATTTCACCAAATTCCTCCATCATAGTAGAAATCACATCTTGATCCATAAGTTTTTCAAGGTCAACTTCTTCGAGTTCTTCTTCATCGTAGCCGATGAGTGCCTTTAGAAATTCCCATGCAAGACGAAATTTTTCACGAAAACCCATACGTTTCCAAGCACGTCTGAGAGTCACGGTTATATCCCTGTCGACAAGTGCCACGTTAACTCCTTTTTTCTTTGCTTCATCCATCGCAGCAATCATTTCTGAACCAGGATCTACACCATATTCTTTACCAAGTTTTCTTTGTATAGAGCCAAGAAAAGTCTGAGCAAGAAGTAAGTATGCATTACTTGAGTTTAAAAGCTTTGAGATAGGTGTGTTTTCCCATTGGTCCTTTTTGGTTATAGACTCATAACGTCTTTTACATAGTTCCACTGCAACAATATCTGGTTTATGCTCTTCAATTACTTGTTTTACTTCCTCAACGCTATCCTTTGAAATATGAGCAGTTCCAACAAGAATAATATTGTCATTTACTTTAACGTGCAAATATATCTCCTTCTAATGAGCATTAACGGTTACAACTCAGATATATAAAAAACCTATTTAAATCTCAGCCTCAAAATCTTCAATTGATGGTTTAAAATCATCATATGATTTTATTTTACCTTTTTGTTTTAAAACTTCACGTGCTAAAAGCCAATATACTA
>MUGC01000013.1 GCA_002900535.1 Thermoplasmata archaeon M9B1D
ACCAACACATTGGCCACAAGCAGTACATTTATCATAATCCACGATGGGGGGAGCATTAATATCTTTCATAGATATCGCTCCAAAAGGACAAGCATCAACACAAGGATTACAAGGTATTTCTTGAACACATTCAATAAAAGCAACCCCTTTTTCGAGTTGTTTATCTGAAGGAAGCACTAGATCATCTAATGTTAAAACACCGTCTTGCTCATATTTTTTCATTTTCTATCCTCAAACAGTTTTTTAATTTTATTTTTCCCAACTCGTGGTTTTTCACCAAAAGGGCCCTCTCTTAATCTCTCCAACTCTTCTATGTACTGTTTTTTTAATCTTTTTGCATTTTTATCAAAACCAATTGAAAAGGCAGCTGATACACCAGCGATTTTTCCCTCTATCATAGCAGTTGATGCCTCTTCTATACCAGATGAATCTCCAGCAACATACACATTTGGAACCGTTGTCTTCATATCCTCATCATGAAGAGCGACAAACCCACCAGCTTCACCAACAAACTCCATTTCTACACCTACTTGTGAAAGAAGCCTAGTGGAAGGAGTTAACCCCACAGCGAGACACACTGTATCACAACTAACTTTTTCTTCAGAACCAGGAACAGGCTGCCAGTTTTTATCAAGTTTTACAACTATTACACCTTCAACTTTATCTTTCCCGTATACTTCTTTTATCGAATGTGATGTTTGAATTGGAACACCACATCTACGCAGTTTTGCAGCATGCACATGATACCCACCTATTATCGGCATTGCCTCTAATACCCTATCTACCTTTATTCCTGCCTGCAAGAGTTGATATGAAACAATAAGACCAACATTTCCAGCTCCAACCATTACTACCTTGTCACCTGGTTTAACACCATAAACATTCATAAGAGTCTGCACAGCACCTGCACCATATACCCCCGGAAGATCATTTCCAGGGAAAAGTAGCATATTTTCCATTGCACCCGTAGAAAAAACAACAGCTTTCACATTTACTTCGTATAAGCTTTCTTCATAATCATCTCTTTTTAATAATGCAAATTTATGTTTACCTTTTTCACCTTCATAGTACCCTATAACCGTTGAGTTTAACATAATTTTTATTTTACCTTTACTCTCTTGACTTCTAAGCTCTTTTTCCAAATCTACCGCGATTTGTATACCTCTAGTACCTGCTTTTTCATGTTTCGAACCAAAAAACTTATGTGTTTGTTTTACCAACTGTCCCCCCATCTGCAGGTTTTCATCAACAAGAACTACTCGTGCACCCTGATTTAATGCTTCAATACTAGCACACATACCAGCAGGACCAGCTCCAACCACAAGGATATCTGTACTTATTAGTTCCTTTGTTTTTCTTTTAAATTCTGCACTAGGTTTCTTTGCAAATTTATCCTGCATTTCAACATGAACACCTTTTTTAAGCGGTGCAATACATGTACGAACATTAGGAACTCCTTCCACCCTCATAAGACAAGATGAGCATTTTCCAATTCCACAAAAAAACCCCCTCGGCCTATCATATTTAAGACTTCTTGTAAACGTTTTAACACCATTTGCATGTAAAGCTGATGCTATTGAATCACTAGGATAACCTTCCATTTTTTTTAAATTAAAATAAAAAGGAATTTTTTTACCATATTCAAACTCAAGGATAGGATGTTTCTTTATTCTCAAAACCTAAAGCCCCACCCCTAAATAACAGATGTATATAAAAATTGTTATGATAAAAAAATAAAAAAAATATTTTTATTTTATTTGCACATCTTTAAAGGAGTGATGTCTTTGCGCAAGTTGCCGAATGATTTCTATGTTTTTTCCACCTTTACCTATGATTTTTGATTTATCACTAACTTGTACTTCAATTTTTGCAACCAGGGAATCATCCTCGCCTTCAATTGTTACATTTTTAATCTTATATGGTTTACAAAGGTTTATTATAAACTGTTCTTTATTAGGAGAATATTCTACAAACTTAATGGTTTTTTTGAAAACTCCTCTTAATTTTTCAAGATTTTTTGCTTTTATCCCAATAGCTGCACCAAGTTGACCCTGTCGCACTATAAATATAAGTTTATCATCTTCTATTACACAATCAATTATATCTGTCTTAGTAATTTTAGATGCCATGTTTATGTATTGCATGTTTTCGTTAGAAAGTAAAATATCTGTCATTATATTCCCTTTACTTATTTTTAATAAGATTCAAAATTTTACTACCACCATCATCAAGTACTGCAAAAACAGATACTGCAAATGATTTACCACATGTGTAACCAAGGTTAATTGAGTTAGAATCAGAATAATAAATAGGTATTTTTTTCTCTTTTGCAAGATCAGATATTTCAATTTTATATGGACAATTACTTGAAATTACTATTAGTTGAGCAGATCCACTGTTTACTGCTTGTTTTGTTTGTTTTGCACCAATTTTTACTTTACCTTTTTTAACAGTATTTTTTAAAACTTTTTCAACTTCTACCATTATTTTATTTCCCCTTCTTTTTTTGTGTTTTCATAACAAGTTCAACTGCACCTGTTCCAAGGTTTACTGGTTGTCCTACGATAATATTTTCAGCAACACCACCTAGTTTATCTGTTTCACCTTTTCTCGCAGCTTGCAACAAATGACTAACTGTTATTTCAAATGCAGCACGTGATAAAACTGATTCTTTTTCTTTACTAACACCATGACGTCCAATTGCTCTAATTGTTCCATCAGCAGTCATTACATCTGCAACTAGCATAATATGACGAAGATCCACGTTTAAACCTTGTTCTGAAAGTGTATTATTTGCTTCTTGAATTATCATATTTCTCGCTGCTTCTATTCCAAGTACTCGACCTACTGATTGTATATCATTTGTAGTAGTTCTATAGGGATCAACACCCTCGATTTCAAGAACTTTTTCAAGGTTACTACCCTCACTATATATAACATAACCCTCATTTGGTTCTTTTCTAATAATAATACGCTTTATCCCATCTATACCCTTAACTTGCATATTTTTCAATGTTTCATTCACATCAAGTAATTTTTTGTAACTAGGTTCATCAAGAGTTATTTTAATTGTATCTTTTTCTATTTTAGCATCTATTCCTCTTATCTTGTTAATAATCTCTGTTAAATCCTCAAGTGAGATATCTTTATTTTTTATTGTCTTAATATTAGGTTTAACTATAATTACAAGATTAGTAAGATCAGTTTCAATATCTGCAATAGTATTTAGATTAGTAATTTCAATCTGATTTGCTACTTGTTTTGCAAGATCTGAATTTAATTTGTACTCATCTCTCAAATAAATATTCATCATAGGAGTTGAAGGAATTGATCTAGCATCAACTATTTCAATTAAACGTGGAAGACCTAAAGTAACATTAATTTCCGCAACTCCTGCATAGTGAAAAGTTCTCATCGTCATCTGAGTACCCGGCTCACCAATACTTTGCGCTCCAACAATCCCACATGCTTCAGACGGATCAACAATATTTTTTTCGTACCCGTTAAAAGCTCTGTTAATTATTTCCTTAAGTTTAGGTTTAAGCTCTTTTTCATTAATTACTTTCATAACAATGCCATCAATTACTGAAAGAGGTAAAAAACGATCTTTAAGAATTGTTACAACTTCTTTTCTAATCTTTTTCATCTCAGGCGATTCTTCAACTAGTACTCTAGGTGGAACAATTATTTTTTTAACAACTGTTTTTTCTTTTACTGGCTTTTTTTCCTCTTTTATTTTCGCCTCAACTTTTTTAACCTTAGTTTTTTTTCCTTTTTTCACTGGTTTTTTAACTTCTTTAACAGTTTTTTTAGGCTTTGTTTTTATTGTTTTCTTTTTTTCTTCCTTAACCGGTTCTTTAACTATAGTTTTTTTCACAAGAGTCTTTTTTGTTTTTATTTGTTTCTTTGCTTTTTTTTCCTCTTTTTTGCTTTTTGCCTTCGTTTCAGGTTTTTTAGCCATTAGTTACCCTCCCTGATATCAGCGATTATTCGGTTTAAATCTACAGCATTTCCATTGATACTTCGCGCTGGATCGATACCATCTTCTCCATATATGAATTGAATTATTTGCCCTCCAGAGTGCCGAACAGTTCCATCGTTTTCTACTTTTAAATCTTCTAAAGCATTAATTAAACGTCTTTGCATATACCCAGAACGAGATGTTCGAACTGCTGTATCAACAAGCCCTTCTCTGCCCCCCATTGAATGGAAGAAATACTCAGTTGGGGTAAGCCCAGTTTTATAACATGATGCAACAAAACCTTTAGCACTAGCACCAAGATCACCTTTTTTGAAATGTGGTAATGTTCTATATTGATATCCACGATGAATTCGCTCACCACGAACTGCTTGTTGACCAACACAACCACTCATCTGAGAAAGATTTAGCATAGAGCCACGTGCTCCAGATTTTGCCATAATAACAGCACTATTGTTTAACCCAAGGTGTTTACCTGCGATTTCTCCAGCCATATCACGAGCACGACCTGTAACTCGCATGATCTCCATTTCAAGGGTTTCTTCAAGACTACGCCCAGGTAAACTTTCAAGTTCTTCATTTTCATAGGCTTTTACCAGACTACGTATTTTTTTCATAGCCTTATCAAGACCTTCAGCAATTTGTCTTTTTGCTTCCTCAGGTATATCCTCATCATCAATTGCAGTTGTAAAACCAAATAAAGTAATCGCAGTAATACCCATTTTTGTGACATTATCAATAAATTCCCTACCAGCATCCATACCATGATCACGCATAATACGATCAAGAACACGACCTTTGAACGCACCAATACTGTTTTCATCAACTGTGCCTTGTAAAAGTCTACCCTTTTTTATTATAACATATGAATCATATGGACATTTTGGAGCAGTACAAACATCACAGTTTAAACAAGTTTTTGATCGATATTCAATGTTTAAATCATCTGGTAAAAGTGTACTAAAAACATCTTTACCCGATACATATTTCTTACCTTTTTCTTCAATAACTTTCGGTAGTTTACCTTCATATTTAACAGCTGAAAGAATATGAGAAGCATAATCATAAGAAATTTTCCTATCTTTGTGAGTTAATAAAAAACAACCGCTAATATGATCATGAATACCCCCTATAATTGCACCACCAAAACGAGGTGAAAGAATATTTTCTTGAACTTTCATTAAAATTTCTGCTTCCGCTTGAGCTTCTTCTCCTTGAAGCAAATGGAGATTCATTTCATCACCATCAAAATCAGCGTTATACGGTGGACAAACACTTAGATTAAACCGGAAAGTTTTATTTGGAACTACTTTAACGCGATGCGCCATCATACTCATTCGATGTAATGATGGCTGACGATTAAACAAGGTTATATCCCCATTCATTAGCTGTCTTTCAATAATATTACCGATTTCTATTTTTTCTGCAACCTCTGCGGCATTCCTCTCTGTTACTTTTATTCTTTGTTTCATACCTTCTGTGTCTCTTATAACATAATTTACAGAGGGAATGTAATCTTCATTGTCTACTGTTGTTTCTGATTTATAGCTAATCATTTTTTTACACCAGTCAATATTATGAGTAGTAACTTTTACTGGAACAGTTAGCTCTTTTGCAATTTCCATGGGAACACCAAGTTCATTGATACTAAGGTTTGGATCTGGAGAAATGACAGTCCGAGCACTAAAATTGACACGTTTACCAGAAAGATTACTTCTAAAACGTCCCTCTTTACCCTTTAATCTCTGGGCAAGAGTTTTTAATGGCCGACCAGAACGATGACGAGCAGGTGGTATACCGCTAGTCTGATTATCAAGATAAGTGGTTATATGATACTGAAGTAACTCCCATAAATCCTCAACAATTAGTTGAGGCGCACCAGCATCACGATTTTCTTGAAGACGCTGATTAATACGAATAACATCTACAAGTTTATGAGTAAGATCATCTTCAGATCTTTCACCAGATTCAAGTGTTACACTAGGGCGAACAGTTACAGGTGGAACAGGTAAAACTGTTAGAATCATCCATTCAGGACGAGCAGATTTCCGATCAATGTCAAGAAGTGGTAAATCATCATCAGGAATTTTTTCAAGCCATTCCCTAACTTCTGAAGGAGTTAATTTTTTACCATTTTCACGAAGACTTGTAGGTTTGTCAAGTTCTATTTTACCTACCTCACGACCACAATGAGGACATTTTTCAGATTTAACACATTCTTTAACAATTTGTTTTAGAAGATAAGTATTGTCTCTTCCTTCTGTGACGTATTTTTTAAGCTCTTGTATAAAATCTTCTTTTTGTTTAGGAGTAAGTAAAAGCTTTCCGCATTCTCGACAAGTAGACCTTAGACAATCACGTATTGATTTAACTAAACCCACATGTATAACAGGCATTGCTAAATCAATATGCCCAAAATGACCGGGACACTTATCTTTTCCAACTCGAAGCCCACAGGTCTTACAACGTAAACCCGGCTCTATTACACCAAGACGAGGATCCATGAGGCCCATTGCAATAGGAAAACCATCATCATCATAGGTATCAGCAGTAATAACTTTTGTAGCACTCATTTTTCGAATTTCATTTGGTGAAAGAAGTGAAAATGAAATACTACCAATCTTTTTTGTTATACTTTTAGCTCTTTCTGCCATTTTATTATCCCCCCAACTATACAAGTGACTCCAATCTAATTCTTGGTGCAATAACCAAAGATTTAAGTTCATCAATCAGCAGTTTAAATGCATAGCTCATCTCAATTGGATATATATCTGCTCTATCTCCGCAAACTGGGCAACGTAACCCTCCATGTCGATCTTGTATTGCTACATGGCCACATGTATTACAAATAAATTTAATAGTAAGATCAGATTCATCAAGTAATCTATCTTTAATAACCATTGATGCTCCATGACCTATTAAGCAATCCCTTTCCATTTCTCCAAAACGAAGACCACCCTCTCGAGCACGACCTTCAGTTGGCTGACGGGTTAAAATTTGTACAGGTCCACGAGAACGAGCATGTATCTTACCTGCTACCATATGATGTAATTTCTGATAATATATACATCCAACGAAAATATCACATTCAAGTGGTTTTCCTGTCTCACCATTATAAAGTCTTTCTTTGCCATTATGTTTAAAACCATTCTCAATGAGTATTTTTCTTAGTACTTCTTCTGGTTCTCCTCCAAATGCAGTACCATCAACGGTTCTTCCTTCAAGCGCTCCTATCTTTCCACCGATCATTTCAAGAACATGACCTACGGTCATACGGCTTGGAATTGCATGTGGATTGATAATAAGATCAGGGCTCATACCTTGTTCAGTAAATGGCATGTTTTCTTGTGGTACAAGAAGCCCTATCACTCCCTTTTGACCATGTTTACTTGCGAATTTATCTCCATACTCTGGAATTCTCTGCTCACGAACTTTTATTTTAACCATACGAGAGCCATTAACTGACTCAGATAGCATCACTTTGTCAACAGTACCTCCTTCTCCATGTTGTACTGTTACTGAAGTTTCACGTCTTTTCTGAGGTGTCAAAAAATCAGTCGGTTCCTCAAGGAAACGAGGTGGTGAAGTTTTACCAATTAAAACATCTCCACCATTTACATCACATTCTGGTGAAATTAAACCATCCTCACTTAGACTAATGTATGCTTCTTCGCTTCTAACCCCTCGACAATCAGGGTCTGGAACCTCAAAATGATCTTCCTGCCCACCAGGATATCTTTTTTCTTCACTGCTATATGTTCTAAAAAAACTACTACGAGACAACCCACGTTCAACACTTGCTTTACTCATAACAAGCGCATCTTCCATGTTGTAACCTTTATATGATGATACAGCGACAATGAAATTCTGACCCGCAGGACGTTCTGCGAATTTTATATATTTAACAGGATGTGTTTGAACAATTGGTGCTTGCGGGTAATGCATAAGATGACCACGTGTATCTGGACGTATACGATAGTTAGATGCTCCAAAACCAAGGCTTTGTTTACCCATACCAGCACCCATAGTGATACGAGGAGAAGAATTGTGTTCTGGATATGGAACAAGAGATGAACCAATACCAAGAATACACATTGGATCCATTTCCATATGTGTATGATCTGAAGTAATATCTCCTTCTTTTAATGCAATAAGTGTGTTTTCTTCTTCCTCTGCATCAATATATTCCACAATTCCTTCATTAATCAAATCAATCCATTTTTTTCTACCTGTTCTTAAATCATCCATGTATTTTTTTGTTAGAAGAAGTTTACCATTTTCAACGATTACAAGTGGCCTTCTAAGTCGACCACAGTCACAATTAACAATAACATCATTTGCATCATCATAAAATGCAACATTAACTTCATTATTTAAAAGTCCCTTACGTCTTCTCTCACGAAGTTTCTGTACTAGTTCTTTACCATTTGGATGCATACCTATAAGATCCCCATTTAGATAGACACGTGTTCCCGTTGATTTCTTAGTTATCTCTCTTATCCCTAGATCTTTAAGGATTCCTTCAACTTCTTTTTCAGGAAAACCTTCAGAAATTTCAACTGCAAGTGCCAAGTTTTTAACAAGACCACAATTAGGTCCTTCCGGTGTTTCATTAGGACAAAGCCTTCCCCACTGTGTAGAATGCAAATCACGAGCCTCAAAATGGGGCTGAGAACGAGTCAATGGCGATGTTACACGGCGCAAGTGACTAAGAACCGCAAGGTTACTTGTTCTATCTAAAAGTTGAGAAATACCTGCTCTTCCACCCACCCAATTACCTGTTGCAAGAGCATGATGAATTCGTTGACTTAATACATCAGATCTAAGACTCGAGCTGATTTTAATTTCTTTACCCTTAGCATGGATTCTTTCAATTTGATATTTAAGATCTTTACATAGCGCTGTAAATGCAACACGAAATAAATCCTCCATTAGATCTCCTGCAAGTTTCAAACGTTTGTTAGCATAATGATCTTTATCATCAGGTTCTCTTTTTCCAAGCGCAAGCTCTAGTACTGCCATGCCCATACGAGCCATAAAAATAGCTTTTGTAAGACGATCAGTTGGCTCATTTCCAAGATGTGGTAGAAGGTTTTTATCCATTAGTGTTTCAACACGTTTAACTCGGTATTCTTTAGCTTGACCACCTGCAAATTTTTTTCCAAGATACGCAACTGCTTCTTCTTTGGTAGTTATTCCATATTCATTTGCACATTCCTCAATATTTGCAAGAACATAAGGCTCCATTTTCGGATCTACACTGATTACATCAACGATTTCTTCATCGTTTTCCATACCAAGTGATCTTAATAGTATCATTAAAGGAATCTGACCATATGTGGTTGGTAATGATACCATTAACATTCCATCTTTTTTCTTTTCAACAACTGTTAATGCACGATATCCTTCTTTTTGTGAGAAAACCTTTGCAACTTCTATATCATGCCCATACCTACTACTAGTTTCGACTAAAACACGGTTTGGCGCAAGATCCTCAACTGTAATCAAAACACGTTCGGTACCATTACTAATAAAGTATCCACCAGTATCAAGCGGGTCTTCCTGTAATTGCTGCAGCTCTTTTTTATATTCATCCAAGGTTAACTCATGGCCCTTTTTTTCCTCTACAGAATTTTTAGCAAGATTGCATGCCTTTGATTTTATCATTATAGGAAGTTCACCAACTCTTACCTCCTCAGGATCATATTCTATGTCATCTTTTACTGGTATAAATTCAAGAGTTAGTGGTGCTTCATATGTAAGATCACGTAATCTTGCTTCCATTGGTGTTAGACTTCTAATTGTACCATCTGCTTCTTTCACCTCTGGTTTACCTATAGATATTTTCCCAAATTTTATTTTATAATCTTCTATTTCCGGATAGATAAAACCCCGTTCCATTTCTTCCTCTTGACCAATTATTGTACTATCAACAATACTCTGAAGCCTACGTTCAAGAAAATCATTATAAGATGCTATCTGATGATTAACTATACTACGCTCGCTATAAAAAGTATCTACAAGTTCTCTCATCCAAATTCACCCATTATTCATTACTTTCAATTACAAATCTATAAGCTACTGCTTCTTTTGCAGTATGACTCTTTCTTATTATTTTTACAATTTGTCCCGGTTTCGCTCCAATAGAAATAGACACCGGATCAGAATCTAAAATTTTTGGAAGCTGATCTGGTGTTATATTATATTTATTAAATAGCTCGTTTTTCTCATCATCTGATACTATAATATGAAGAGGAACCAAATCATGATTCATTATATCAAATTGTTGTTTTTCAATTTCTTTCGCCATGTTACGGTATTTCCTCCTAGCAGCATATGATATGAGCGGGCCTGGAGGGATTCGAACCCTCGGCCACCTGGTTAAAAGCCAGATGCTCTACCTAGCTGAGCTACAGGCCCTACTAAGGCCGGGACTCAACCTAATCATAATATTTTTATATAATGCACTCTAACCCAATATGATATGCGAAACAGTCTACCCGCTATTATAGTTCTTATATATATAATTTATGGGTTACTTGATTTTAATAT
This sequence comes from Thermoplasmata archaeon M9B1D, assembly GCA_002900535.1. Classification (GTDB taxonomy): domain Archaea; phylum Thermoplasmatota; class E2; order DHVEG-1; family DHVEG-1; genus M9B1D. The sequence continues at coordinate 10,532 of MUGC01000013.1, forward strand.
AAGTTGGTTTGCCTGTTTTTTAAAAATAATTTCATAATCCTCAAAAATGGGGAATCTGCCAATAAGAACTGGTATATCATTTCTATCTGAGACATGAATTTCCAGATTACTATATTTTACACTTAGCTCTTTGCCACCAATAACCATATCAAGATTTGTTTTAAAAAGAGAAGCTTCTCCTCCTGCAGTGTCAACAGATCCTGCTTTTTTTAATTTTAATCCTAAATATTTTGCAATCGGCATTGGTATAACTATAAAATCACCGCCAGAATCAAGAAGAGCATCAATAATAGGTGTCTCTTTATCACTATAATAAAACTTAACAGGAACTACAGGATATTTTAAGTAGTTAAATATAAACTGAATATCGGACATGAGTTTCACCATAATAGTCTATCTCAAGATAATACTTTTGGATATATTTTACTTAAAAAAATGTTGAAGTTTAAATAACTCTAGATGTTCCATCAATTACTTTGGAGATTTTTATCTCATCGTCTGGAAATTTTTCTGCAGGGTATTTCTCTTCGCATAATTTTAATATATCTTCTATGTTTTTGCTATGATCAACTATTTCATCGTTGAATAATAATAACCATTCACCAGATAACTCTTTTTTTGTGTTTTCTTGCATCATCAGTTAACTCTTACCTACTATTAGTATATAAAATTTATGCTGTTTTTACCTGTTTTTATCCTATTTTTCGATTAATCTTAACCAAAAATGCAGAATAATAAATTTAGAAAAATATAAATACTAGAACAAACAGACTATATTATGGTCTAAGGCAAGAAGAGGGTTAATACTTATGAATATTATAACACTTGATGATTTATCTAAAGCTATAGCAAATAGAGTTGGAATAGGCATAGATGAAGCAAGAAGAGACGCAGGATTTGTAATGGATATATTCGGTTTTCAAGATAGAGTAATAGATAATGTACTAGATCCAGAAGACCGACAATTATTCTACATACTAGAAGAGGAGGGTATGTTAACAACAGAAAGAGAAGAAACAACACTTTACGATGGAAGAGAATGGAGAACACATTACTGGGTAATAAGGAAAGATATAATACTCAAATACGCTCAAGATGAAAACAAAAGAACAAGAAGCGTTTTATCAGATAAACAAACAATAGAAGATATATCAGATGAAGCAATATACGACGCATTAGAAGAAGATATGTGGGTTACCCGTAAATTAGACGATTAAAATCTATTTTTTTTCTCATTTCATAGATATTCTTTTAAAAAAATTAATAACTAAGTTTTTGTTACTTACTTTTTATCTATTCGGGGGCTAATGGATTAATTTATAGGTGAAAAGTATGGCAAAAAGAAAGATAATAATAAGCTCAGAATCAGTCACAGAGGGTCATCCAGATAAGATGTGTGATTTAATTTCTGATGCAATTCTTGATGAAGCATATAGACAAGATAAAAACTCTAGAGTAGCAATAGAAACAGGTACAAAAAATGGAGGAGTAATGGTATTTGGAGAAATGACTACAAATGGATATATTGATATACCCAGAGTTGTCAGAAATACGATAAAGGATATAGGTTACACAAAAGCAGAATATGGAATTGAATGGGAAACATGTTCAGTATGGGTTCAGATAACCGAACAAAGCCCAGATATATCTCAAGGAATAACTTATGGAGAAGGCTTACATAAAGAACAAGGAGCTGGGGATCAGGGAATGATGTTTGGTTATGCTTGTAATGAAACAAAAGAACTTATGCCTCTTCCAATTTCTCTTGCTCATAAACTTACTAAAAAACTTGCTGAAGTTAGAAAGAAAGGTGAAATACCTTATCTTAGACCTGATGGTAAATCACAAGTTTCTATTGAATATAATGAAAAAGGTAAACCAATTAGAGCCGATACAATTGTTTTATCAACACAGCATGAAGGTGGCATTGCTTATGAGCGTATAAAAAAAGACGTGATTGAAAAAATTATAAAACCTGTTTGTGCTAAGTGGATCGATAAAGATACTGTTTTTCATGTAAATCCTACCGGTGCTTTTGTTCGTGGTGGCCCATATGCTGATGCGGGTCTCACTGGACGGAAAATAATTGTTGATACTTATGGTGGAATAGGTCGACATGGTGGCGGAGCTTTTTCTGGGAAAGATCCATCTAAAGTTGATCGCAGTGCTGCTTATGCTACTAGATACATAGCTAAAAATATAGTTGCTGCAGGTATTGCTGATAAGTGTGAGATACAGTTTGCATATGCTATTGGTGTTGCAGATCCAGTTTCAATAAATATTGATTGTTTTGGAACTAATAAGATCTCTTTAGATAAAATTGAAAAACTTGTTCGTGAGTTTTTCCCGCTTAAACCAGAGGAAATAATTAGAGATCTTAATCTTAGACGACCAATATATACCAAAACAGCGGCCTATGGTCATTTTGGCCGTGAAGATCCTGATTTTACTTGGGAAAAAACGGATAAATCAATGTTGTTAAAAAAAGAGGCTGGACTGAAAAAATAATCTATTTTTTTTTTAATTTTTTTTGATTCATTACGAAAATTTTAATAACAAATATTTCCTATATTCTCCTAATTAATTAAAACAAAGTTAATATTTTATAATAACGGAGTTGCTACATATGGTTGAATTTAAGACTTTAAAATCCAAGGAAATTAAATTTGGCAAAAATAGCTTCATTGAGATTTCAAAAAGAAGGGTTATTACCCCTGTTGGTGAAAATGATTTTATCGCAATTTCTCGTGGTTATTACCTTCCAGTGGAGATCATCTATTGCACTTCCAAATGAAAAAGAAAAACGAGAGCA
>MUGC01000180.1 GCA_002900535.1 Thermoplasmata archaeon M9B1D
TACCTAATTCCTCATCGGTAAATTTCCGATTATCAGTTCTAACTTGAATTATTGCTTCATGATAACCGCCAGAACGTTTTGAACAAACGTCACAAACCGTCTTTTTAATTCTAACCAGTACATTATGTTCTTCAGTAATTTCATGATCATCTATAAAACCAGATATGTAAACCTTACATTCGTATCCATTTTTTGATTCTTTACAATCTGTATTAATATCCACTTTTTGAAGTTCTTTACTAATTTCAAAATTATCTTTTATTGTTTTTCTAATAATGTCACCAAAAATCTCTGAAGACCAAGTGTTTTTATATTTGAAAGACTCGCAATGAACGCAAGTTGTAATATCTAAAATCTCAGGGCTCTTTGTAAAACTATGAGACTTTAGGTAACAATCTATACAAACGCCATTCTTGAAAATAGATTCTTCTTTACCACATTCGACACAAAACATTTTACTTCCATTTATTCTTTAACTGCTTTAAATCCACCTAGGAATGCTTTCTTATTCATCTCTTTATATTTTGCTGGAATGTTTTCAAGAATTGTATCGAGGAGAATATCTTCCTTAAATGGAAGAACGCCTGAGCCTGCAAGAGCACCAAGCATCACAATGTTTTTAGTAATTATTGCTCCTGCTTCTTTTGCAATCTTAATGGCATCAATTTTATAAAGTTTACCATAGAAAGAGAGCTCTTTGAATAGTTTATCAATATCAGGATATTTTTCTTCACCTGTGGAAACAGTAAATGGTATAACTGGGTTAATACTAGTAATTATCTTTGTTTTTTTATTAGAATAATGAATATAACGCAAGGCTTCAACGGGTTCAGTACTAACAATTGCATCTGCATCCCCACTTGCAACAAGTGGACCTGAAACATTACCCATGCGAACAGTACAATTAACACTTCCTCCACGCTGAGCCATACCATGAACTTCTGAAACAAAAACATTAATTTTTGCTTTAACGGCAGTTTTACCAAGAATGTTTGCAGCAGTAATTACCCCCTGGCCGCCTACACCTGTTAAAATTATGCTAATTTTCTCTTTCATTTTACTTTTCCTCCTTGATATATATAGCACCAAAGGGGCAGATATCAGCGCAGTTTCCACAACCGTTACATTGTGATTCATCAATCATAACACTGCCATCTTTTCCAAAGTACAAAGCTGGACAACCAAAACGACCAATGCATGTTTTACATCTTTGACATTTCTCTTGATTGATTTGATAAATCGGGATTTTTTCCCCTCTTTTTTTCTTATCACGATTTTCAAGGAGAATACATGGTGATTTACTTACTACAACAGCAGGACCTTTAAACTCAAGTGCTCGTTTAAATGCCTTTGTCGTCTCCTTAATGTCATTTGGGTTAACGATTTCAACAAGCTCAATTCCACATCCTTTAACAACCTCTTCAGTAAAAATTCTTTTAGCGGGACGCCCCATACCATCAAAGTCATTACCAGGGTGTGGTTGATGACCAGTCATTGCTGTTGTTCTATTATCAAGTACAGTTATTACAACATCATGATTATGATGAGCAGCATCAATAATAGGTGGTATTCCACTATGAAAAAAGGTTGAATCTCCCATGAAGGAAATTATTTTTTCATCTGTTGCAACTGCAAGTCCACAAGCAGTACCAGCATTACTTCCCATACATAACAGCAGATCAGCCATCTCAAGTGGTTTTTCTCTACCTAATGTATAACAGCCGATGTCAGTTGGATAAATAACACCTTTTGGTTGTGCTTTTTTTGCCGCGTAATAAGTTGCTCTATGTGGGCAACCAGGGCATAATGCAGGTGGTCGTCTTGGAATTTTTATTTTTGATGCTGGAGGCCTATAAATAGGATTTTTAACCTTAAATATCTTAGAAAAAGCATCCGTCACAAGATCAGGATTGTATTCATAAAGACGAGAAAAATGAACTGTGCTTTTTCCATATATTTTAACATTATATGAAATATCAAAAGCTATTGCTTTGAGTTGATTTTCAAGAATTGGTTCAAGTTCCTCGACAACTACTATATTTTTACAAGATTTAATGAAGTTTTCAAACATCTTGCGTGGTAATGGATGTGTCATCCCTAGTTTTAAAATTCTAACATTAAGTTTTAGATCTTCAGCTGCTTCCTTCACATAGTTAAAAGATACACCGGAGGTTACTATCCCCCAATCAGTTGGTTTTCCAATGTTAATAATCTGGTTAAACTGTGATTTTTCTGATATTTTTTCAGCCTTTTCAAGCATTTTTAAAAGCTCTGGATGTCGATCTCTGGCAATTGCCGGTGTTGTAACCCACATTGGGTTTTTTTCAAAGTGACCTTTTTTACGTGGTTTCTGAAGGTTTTTAAGTTCTACTGTTCCTCTTGCATGATTAAGACGAGTAGTTGTTCTTAGGAGAATTGGTGATTTTAATTCTTCAGATATTTCAAAACCAATTCGAGTCATCTCTTTTGCTTCCATTGGTGTTGAAGGCTCAAGCATCGGTGCACCACCAAAAAGGGCATAATATCTGTTATCTTGCTCGTTTTGTGATGAGTGACATGACGGGTCATCTGCAGTAACTATGATGTGTCCGCCTCTTGTTCCAATGTACATATATGTCATAAATGTGTCACTTGCCACATTAAGTCCTACATGTTTCATACATGTAAGTGATCTTAAACCTGAAATTGATGCAGCACCAGCGACCTCAAGTGCCACCTTTTCATTTGTTGAATATTCAAAATAAAATTTTGGGTTTTTATTTTGTTTTGTAAAAGATTTAGCTATATATGAAAAAGTATCTGCAATTTCTGAGGAGGGCGTTCCTGGGTATGTTGTAGCTACATCTATTCCTGCTTCAAGTGCTCCTCTTACTATTGCTTCGTTTCCAAGTAATAGGATTTTTTTACCAACTTTATCATCTAATATTTCAATAAGATTTCGACCCCCTTTTCCGTTTTTGATAAGATATAACTGATGAAAACCGGTAAAGTAGGAAAGAATATAAAGGTAACTAAATCCAATTTTAATATTATATCTAAAATGTTAAAAAAATTTGTTTGTAGAAAGCTTTATAAATAATATCATGTTTTTTAAGAGAGCAAAAAAACAAGTTATAACAGAACAGGAAGGTAAAATAATGGCAGAAAAAGAAGTAAATCCCGACGAAAATACAATATATGTTGGAAACAAACCACCTATGAGCTATGTGCTTGC
>MUGC01000181.1 GCA_002900535.1 Thermoplasmata archaeon M9B1D
TGCAAAGTAAAGGCTATTACTTTGAAAAGGGAGGCTGAAATAAAGTGAGCGAAGTAATGATTAACACAGGAAATTATATAGCTGCAAAAGCAGCAGTTATGTGTAAGCCTGATGTTGTTGCAGCTTATCCAATCACGCCTCAAACAACACTAGTTGAGGGTATTGCAAACTATGTTGCCTCTGGGGAGTACAAAGGCGAATACATTTGTGTTGAAAGCGAACATTCTGCAATGGCTGCATGCATTGGCGCTAGTGCAACAGGTGTTAGAACCTTTACAGGAACTTCGTCACATGGTTTGTTGCTGATGCACGAAATGCTACATTGGGCAGCTCTTGCCAGATTGCCTGTTGTGATGTGTAACATTAACCGAGTTATTGGCCCCGGTTGGAATATTTGGACAGATGAAAATGATAGTATAAGCCAGCGGGATACTGGTTGGATTCAGTTTTATTGCAGCAGTAATCAGGAAATTTTTGATATTGTTATTCAATCATTTAAGTTGGCAGAGCATGAAAAGATTTCTTTGCCTGTTATGATTAGTTACAACGCTTTTATTTTATCTCATACTAGTATGCCTGTTTTTGTTCCTGACCAAAAAGAAGTTGATGCATTTTTGCCGAATTATAAACCTTTATGGAAACTTGACCCAAATAACCCCATTACTTTTGGAAATATTATCTTACCAGGTGAGTATGAAAAAGTTCGTCTTGATATGCAAAGAGCACAAGATTATGCAAAAAAACTGATTCCTGAGATTTCAAAAGAATGGAAACAACGTTTCGGACGATATCATGGTGACTTATTAGAGTTTTACAAATGTGATAAAGCTGACTATATCCTTCTATCAATGGGTGCAATTGGCGCAGAAAGTAAAAATGCAATAGATAATCTTCAAAAGGAAGGACACAAAGTTGGTCTAGCTCGTGTTAGATGCTTTAGACCTTTTCCTCAAGAAGACATCTTAAAGCTTAGTAAAAAAGCAGATCTCATTGCTATTGATCGTAATATTTCTGTTGGTATGGAGGGTGCCTTATTTACTGAATTAAAAGGATCCTTATATGGAAAATCCGATGCAAAGGCTTACGGATTTATAGCAGGACTTGGCGGAAAAGATGTAACCTTTGGCGATATTGAAAAAATGTGCAAAAAAGTAATTAGTGGTAAAGCAAAACATCTTGAGTGGTATGGACTAGGTGAGGTGAAATAAAATGGCAATTAAAGATATTCCTCTTGAAGAAAGTTATATTCCCGGTAGTGCTGCATGTCCTGGATGCCCTGCAACAATAGCACTTCGCATTGTTTATAAAGCTCTTGGTAAGAATATGATAAAAGTAGTTCCTGCCTGTTGTACAGCAGTTATTGAAAGTTTACATCCTAATACCTCTTTTAATGTACCTACGATGAATATTGCTTTTGAAGCAGCAGCTGCTGGTGCAAGCGGTGTTGAAGCAGGACTAAGAATGCAGGGCATAACTGATACAACAGTTGTTGCTTGGGCTGGTGACGGTGGAACATATGATATCGGAATTCAAGCATTGTCAGGTGCACTTGAGCGTAATACTAACTTTATCTATATTTGTTATAATAATGAAATATATTCAAACACCGGGATTCAACGCAGTGGCGCAACACCTTATGGTGCTTGGACTACTACAACTGTTAGCGGTAAAACAGAATTTAGAAAAGAAATGGGCGAGATAATTCAGGCTCATCATATACCATATGCTGCTCAAGCATGCATTGCATATCCTGAGGATCTTTTCAATAAATTAAGAAAAGCAAAAAGCATTCATGGACCAAAATATATCGAGATAATGGCACCATGTCCACCTGGTTGGCGTTTCCCTATGGAAAAAACTGTTGAAATGGGTACAATGGCGGTGGAGACCGGTGCATGGGCTTTATATGAATATGAAAATGATAAAGTTACCTTTAATGGAAAAAGCAAACTCATTCTTGAAAATAAAATCGAACGTAAACCCATAGAAGATTGGATTAAATATCAAGGTCGTTTCAGACATTTATTTAAACCCAAAAAAGATGAGAAAAGAATAAAGGCAATCGAAGACCATATTGACCAAAAATGGAATCGATATAGGAGATGTTATTTGTAAATATTTAAGATAGGAGTGCGAAAAATGGAGGCGATATTGCATGTATGCAAAGAAAATGGTGAAACAGAGCCTCCCCCTAATCATATTTTGTGGATTAGGCGCTATAGTTGCAGGTAGCACTCTTAGTTTAATGGCAGAACTTTTTTATAAAATACCTGGTATTATTGTAGTAATTCCAGCAATTATTGCAATGCGAGGAAATATTAGTACAGCACTTGGTTCTCGTCTTGGATCTGCATATCATCTTGGTATAATTGATTCTGATGATTTGTGGAATGATGAGCTTAAACAAAACATTTTAGGTTCTCTTGTTTTGAGTTTTTGTGTTTCAATAATTATTGGAATACTTGCGTACGTTACGTCACTATTTTTAGGAGTTGCTCCAGATGCTTTGATGCTTATTTCTATTGTTGTTATTGCAGGGGTTATTTCTGGCCTGATTCTTACTTTGCTGACAATTGTAATAATTTATTTGGTTTTTAAACGCGGTTATGATCCTGATAATATTACAGGCCCTGCTCTTGCAACTTTTGGAGATATAATTACAATGGCCTGTATTTTTGGTAGTGCTTTATTAATAGAGGTGATCTTATGATTTATAATTGGAAGGTAATTGTTAAACACGGTTTACCTCTACTTTTTGTTGCTGTAATTATTGAGATTTTTGCAGGTCAAATCCTACAGGGAAAACAAGAGTTACTTGTAACTCTTCCAATTTTTTTAATTTCTGTTCCAGTTGTAAATAGTGTTGCAGGAAATATAGGGAGCGTTCTTGGTGCTCGTTTAGCATCTGGGCTTCATGTCGGTTATATAACTCATAGTTTAAAGGATAAAGAAATGCATCATAACCTGCTTTTTTCATTGTTGATTGGTTTTTTATCATATTTTATTCTTGCGATACTTATTTATCTAGTGGCTTTATTTAGTAAAATTGCAGAGGATATAACCTTGTTTGAGTTTGTAGGAATTATTGTTTTCACAGGTTTTCTTCTGATTTGCGTTGTTGCAATAATTAGCGTTTTTACTGCTTTTATTTCTTTTAAACGTGGTCTTGATCCTGATGATATGGTAGCACCAGTTGTAACAACTG
>MUGC01000014.1 GCA_002900535.1 Thermoplasmata archaeon M9B1D
TTAAAAGAGGGATAGAGAAATGTTAATGTGTATTCATAACGAAGAAAAAATCTGTTCATTTGAAAATTGTATAGATGATAATTGTATTTATTTAAATGAAAGGCAGGGATAATTCTTAATGATAAATAGGTATACCAAACATTTATATACTAATAATGGTATACCTTATATGGTGATAAAAAAATGATGGAAAAAAAATATATAGATAAATGCCCAAACTGTAAGAAAGATATTGAATTTATAGCATCTGGTGATTTAGAAAGTGGATGGTCAGGTGGAAAATGGGGAGAAGGTGAATATTCAAGAGGAATTATAACGGTTGGATATGATTGTCCGTTTTGCAAAGATGCTGATGCTGATGTGATAATAAATGACTAAATGTCTTAAATGTGATTCTAATCTTGTTTTACTTTATTTTCGTGAATATAAAGGTGATGGTCGTACCTGGACTAAGACTAAATACTTGTATTGTAAGAATTGTAAAAAGGTAATTGAGGGATAGCTTTGGATGAAAAAGAAATTAGTTTGTTTGATAGAGATATGGTAATACCTTGGATTTTATTTTCAATAGGTATAAGTTTATTTATTTGTTTTATTAGTAGCTTATATTGAGGGATAAAAAACAATGAAAAAGTGTATAATTTGCGGGGAAAAAGCGAATAGAATAAGAAAAATAAACGGGGTTTTTATTGGTTTTTGTAAAGAACATTCGTTTAAAGATTATAATATAAGTGTTATAGATGTTAAATAATATAATAATGTGCCCGGCGGGTAATTATGCAGATACTCCGACAATTGGGGATATTGTTGCAATTGTAGTTTCCTTATGTTTGGTTATTATTTGCGTTAAACTTCTTTATAGGAATGTAAAAGATAAATGGTTTTTTATTGGAATGTTTGCAGTTATACTTATTACGGTTCTTAATATTATTGCTTATAAGGGGTTTTGAATTATGTATGAAACCGGTGAAATAAATAAGGATTGTTATGAATGTGAACTTCTTAATGTATGCCCTTTTATTTATATCATACATTCGGAGTGTTTTAGAAAAAAAATATTAGTAATTAAAAGGTGATCTTATGGGATTGGGGAAACAACTTAAAGGAATGACAAAGGAATATTTACAGAACCCGAAACAACAATATTTTAAATATTTGGAAAAAATACTTAATTTGCATTCTAAAAGTTTTGTAAAAAAGGAAGAAGTTGTTAATTATGTCAAAGAATGGTCTAAATTGTAGAGTTTGCCCTGGAAAATGCAATAAAAAAGGGTTTCCTAGTGTTAGCAAACTTTCTTATTATTGTAATGAACAAAGAAAAACGGTTCCTATAACCCAGGCGTGGGGTTTTGCAAAGTATTGGAATAAAATGCTTAATTTAAAATCTTTTATAGGAACAAAGTTAAGGGGTTTTAGGTAATGAAAGAAGAAACCTTTCAATGGTATAAAATTCTTCATAATTTTTATAATGATGTAATAAAGTTAACAATTGTTATGTTTATAATTTGTATATTAATTATTATAGTTTTTGAACAGTTAAGAGTTAACCCCCTTTCCTATATTATTGGTTTTGTTATTTGTTTTGGAATTAACTTTTTTAAAACTTTCTTCAAAAAGAATGTTAGAAGTGAATTTTATGAAAATAACTAAAAAAATAGATAGTAAAACGGCAAAAATGCAATTTAGCATTCAAAATAATCTTTTTAACACGGAAAGCCCCTTATTTTGTAGTAAATGTCATATTAAATTGGGCCTTTTACGAATGTTAAGAAGGAGTATTTTTACTAAAAAAGGAAGTGAATATGTTGTTAAGTGTAAGAGTTGCGGATCCGCCAATAAAAGGATTAAGGGCCAAATGGGGGAAAAAATTAACCAGGAATGGGAAAAAACCGGATATTGAACCCCCGGTTCTATATAAAAAAATAGTTTTTTGTATGTTTTGCATTCTTCTTTTTTGGGGTATTTCTAGTTATATGATTATTGGGGATTATTTGACAATACCGGTTAAAAGAAGTTTGCCGGAATGGAATATATTAGATGATGTTATTGAAAAATATCATAATATTGGGGTTAAAAAGGATTTTTGGGTTATAAGTGTTGGTGATAGTAAAATAAGCAATATTGAAAATTATATTATTTTTGTTCTTATGGGTTTCGGTTTTCTTCGGGTTATTGATCTTTTATTTTATATGAAAAAGTATAATAACTTTTAGTTTATACTTATTTTTTAGGTGATACTCAAAAATGGTTAAAACAAAAGCAAGTGCCAAAGATTTAATTAATGTTATGGTTTATGTCTTATTTGCAGTAATTGTTCTTCCTATAATTGGTTCAAGTGTTACGGCCCTAGAAGGTGATACCGGAAACTTTTCCGCAACCGAAATATTACTATTTGGCCTTATTACTACATTTGTTATAATTGGTGTAGTTTACGCAATAATTAAGACACTCCTATAAACCAAAGAAATAAATTTAATATTTCTTTCTCTTTCTTTATTTTTTTTATGTAAAAAAGTTTAATTAGTTTAAAAAATATTCCAGGTTTGAAGGTGAAAGGGTTGAAAAAAGGAATAATATTGTTAATATTGGTTTTTTGTATGCTGGTTTTTCCTATTTTCGGGGTTTTCGGTTTAGTTGTTATTGACAACGGGGTTTACGGTTATAGTGTTGATAGAAGTTTAGTTGTTGATAGTTACGGGAGATTACACGCCCTTTATCAAAAATCAAATGATAGTGTTTGGTATCAATATTCTGATGATGACGGGGAAACCTGGACGGGTTCAACAATGCTTAATGTAAGTGTTGTCGCCTATGGTGATAAATATACGCTTGTTATTGATAGCAACGATAAACTTTTTGCTTTTTATGTTTATGCGGTGGGTGTTGGAGCAAAAGCACAACAGGTTTATTATAAAACAAGCACGGACCGAGGTCTTACGTGGAGTAGTGAAACGGCAGTTATTACACAAACCGGAGCAACAGTTGGAACTATACCGGGATTAAGTGCAACCGTTGATAATGACGATGATGTTACTGTTGTCGTATCTTATGATTATGCAAGTTGGAATACAAAAGTTTACGCAAGACGTTATACTGATGATACGGGGACCTGGAGTAGTGTGGCAACGCTTCAAAGTAGTGGAACGGGTTTGCTTTCTGAATGTGGAGTTGTTGCATTAAGTAACGATAGTTGTTTTGTTACTTATGAATATGAACCTAGTGCCCCTACTTGGTATTCACTTTATTATGTTTGGTGGACGTATGACTTCCAGGTTTCAAGTGCGAGTTATATTTATAATTCTGCGAGTTTAAATCATCAGGTTTATACACATTCTACGGCAGTTGATTTAAATGACAATATAAATATTATTTATGCTAGAGAGGACGGTTCAAGCACGGATTACGGTTTATATTATAAAAAATATACAACTTCAACGAATACTTTAGGAACTGAAGAACTTATTTTTTATGATAGTAGTTACCCGGTTTTAAGTTGTAGCGTATCTTGTTCAACAAATGGTTATGTTTATGCGTTTTATAGTGGTGATGTCCCGACCGCTTCAACTGATAAAATTTCTTATTATTATCGTGGTTCTAGTGTTTGGAACTACGGCGGGGTTATAAATATTGGAAATGATAATGAAGTAGAAAACCCGATTTCATTATATCAGCGTTATCCTAGCAATAATATTCTTTCGCCTACGGGTTATGCTTTTATGTTTTTCAATGATACTAACAACACAGTAAATTTTGAAAGCACAAGTTTAAATTGGTATACCGGCGGTGAAGGGGGTGAAGGTGAAGGGGGCGATACTGAATGCACAACCCTTAATCAATACCAAACAATGGGAAACGGTTTTGATTGCCCAACTTCAACAGAAGTTATTTGCACACACGAAATTTACCCGGTTCGGGTTATTGAATTTGGAAACCCTTCGGGAACTTATACAACAACAATTAAAGGTTTAAGTGTTTATCTGGATAGTAACCCGGCGGATTATTTAGAAAATTATGTTGCATATATTAACGGTGAAAGTATAGGAACCGCCGATTGTTCTTACCAATACGGGGAAGGTTATGTTATTCAATGGTTGTGTAATGTTGAATTAGACGGGGAAGGTTATGTTGTTGAACTTTATAACCAACTTAATACAACCGGAATGACGGGGCCTTTTGCTTTTTGGAATGTTAGGGGTGTTGATTGGGAAGGTTTTGTTGGGCCCGTGCAAGAATTAGCATATACTTATGCACACGATTACCCTAACAGTTTAATAGACGGTTACCTTAACGGGGGGCAAACAAAATTTACAACATTTTTTAAACTTCACCATACGGGATTTATTGAACCCCCGGTTACTACATATAATAATAGTATTATTTTAACTGATAATTTTGAACCTTATCACCCCGATTATGGAATACCTTTTATTGATATCAGTAACGAAATTAAAACCGGTTTTTTTATTGTTAGTGTTAATAATACCCAGGAACCTTTTTATAAACTTAAAATATTTTATGAAGGAAGTGAAATTTATACACAAAATTACCCTATGAATATTATAAAGGCCCGTTCAACTTATGGTTTTACCCCCCTTAATGAAGGTAATTATAGCGTTAATATTACAACTTCAACAGGAACTAATATTATAGGGAAACCTTTTTATTGTGAAGGTAACGCCGGGGATTTGGATTTAATACTTTATACTGTTCCCAACCCTAGTGAACGGGGAAGTGATTACCTTGCTTATTACGACATTAATTTAAATGGAACCTATTCAATAGGTTTATTTAGCGGACAAACTAACGATCTTTCTTATACAAATGCACTTCAATTTACAGAATTACATAATGACGCCGGCAGTATTGTTATTCAAGGCCGAGATGGTGAAGATTTTTATAAACTTTCACTTTTTAAACAATACGGCACGGATTGGCAAATAATTGGCCCCCTTCATATTCACCGTGTAAACCGTATTGTTGGTGAAAATTGGATTAATGTGCAATATTGGAGTGGTGTAACTCATATAACTGACACTAATAGATTAAGAATACAAGGGGCCCATACTCTTAACAGTAAGGGTGTTTATATTTTAGATAATGGAAATATTATAAGGGAAAATGTTGAACAAGGTTTTAATTTTCTTTATGTTCTTTCAAATAGTGAACTAGATAAACCCCATAATTTTAGTTTAAGATTATTAATTAATGACGAATGGGAAACCCTTGCTTTTGATATTTTTACCCCCCAAAGTGTAGGCGGTGGGGGTGTTGGTTTTGATTGGGTAAACCTTATTCCAGGTGATTTTAAAGTAATTATAGGTGTTGCAATTATAACGATTATAACGATATTTCCTTTAATTGTTGCTATGCAAATGAATAAGCACCATATTAGCGTTAATATTCCAGGTTTGGTTTATGTTGCATTTTTCTTCCTGGGCCTGGTTACAACTACTATTTTAGGGTTTTTTGACGCCTGGGTTATATTTATAATTCTTTTGGGCCTTATTGTTGCATTTGGCCTTGCCTGGTTGGTGGGGCAAAAATCAAATCAAGTTAGTGAAGAAGAATAGGAGTTGAAAAAATGGGTAATATACTTCCAAAAGCAAAAATGTATGTATTTCTTTCACTTATTTGCCTAATAATTAATATTAGTGTTTGCCTGGTTGCTATGGCAACTCAAAACATTGATTATAACAATTATTTAGAAAGTGAAGAATACAAATATACCGGTGAAATGCCCGACACAGGAACAAATGTTTCAATAGGGAATTTTGTTTTAGGAACAACTTCAAGTTTTCTTCCTTTTTTTAGTATTGTGCCCCTTGCTATTTTGGGCCTGGATTTTACGGTTTCGGTTTTTATAGGCGTTATTTTCGGTATTATTGGGGCCTTGCAATTGTTCCTTATCATTGTTATAGCGTTAAACCTTGCACCAAAGGTTTTAGGAAGTGGTTTTGATGTTTAAAAAAAACCTTTCTATTATTTTTGCAATAGTTATTTTAATTATTGTTTCTCTTTCCTGGATTATTCCGTTAACAATGGCAAGTGATACAGGGTATATTTCACCGGAAAATTACCCCCTGGATTATGATGAATGGAGTGCCCCGGATAATGCTTTTAGTCAAGATGATAGTTATGCAACAAGTGATTATGATAGCCGGCAAAATGAACAAACCTGGTATGAGTTTGCGGGCCTGGAAGAAGTTTTTGACAGTTTACCAGGTTGCCCGGTTATTAACGGCATTCAGGTAAGTTTTGACGCATACGGTTCCGGGGGTGGAATTACTTACGATATTAAACTAACCTGGAATTTAGGAACAACTTATACAAGTGCCCAAACAAGTGGGGTTTTACCAACTGTTGATAGTGATACATATTTAACGGTTGGGGGAACTTCTGAATTATGGGGCCGTTCCTGGGTTAAAACTGATTTTTATAATGACGCATTCGGGGTATATATTAAGCAAAATGGGGCCTTACACGATTGGACTAAATTAGATCATTTAAGAGTTAAGGTTTTTTATGATTATGTTCAACCAGGGGCCCCAACAAATATTAATGTTTATAATAGAGTTAATCATTGTAACCAATCAACAATAGATTTTTCAAAGGGAACCGGGGCCGATACTACATTAATTAAATATTCAACCGAAGGTTTTCCTACTCTTTCAACCGGAACCCAAATGTTTAACGGTTCAAATAATTCTTATTATATTGATTATGATGTTTTAGGTTTATATTATAATACAGAATATTATTTATCTTTATGGAGTTGGAACAATACTTATTGTTGTTATTCAAATAGTGCAAGTTGGTTTTTTGTAACCCCTTGCAACCATAAGATAAATAATATTTACAATAACACGGAAAACACAACCGGGGGTTATGAATATAGTTATTCCCTTTTTTATGGTTATAATATTTGGTTAAATTTTACAGGTGTTGTTTGCGGTAATACAAGTTTAACTAAATATCAAAATATTGTTGACGCAACCGGTTCACACGAAAGTATTTATAATTCTATAACGGGGTGGAAAGTTTGGGCCAATTATACGGGAACCGGTTCCGGTTGTGAACTTCAATATTTTAATTATAGTGATAATAATATAACCCTTAATCTTACTTATTGGGGTTGCAATAATACAAATACAAGTAATTACTCCATTAATAATGACAATTGGTTAAATATAGCGGGGTTTAATATTGACGCCGATCAACTAACAATTTTTATTACTTTAAGTTTATTCTTTTTCTTTTTTAGCGAAGGTTATAGGAGTAAAAAACGGAGTGGTGGGGCCTTTATGTTTTTTAGCGGTTTCATATTCCTGGGTTTTAGTTTAATTTCAACTATATCCCTTAATGCCCTTTATATTGTGCCCCTTATGATACCTTTTAGCGGTTTTATTATGTTAATTGGTATTAGAAAATGGTTTTTCAAAAGCGATACTGAAAAAACCGAAGATTAAATATATAATTGTATATATACCCCTATTAAGGTGAAAGTTGGGAAAAAATAAAGATATTGATAAAGACGAAATACAGGAAAAAAGTTTTGTTGCATATATTGTAAAAGGTAACCGCCAGGTTATAAAACGGGAAGTGGTTGCTAGCAAAAGGTTCCGGGTTCAAGACGACACTTATATAGTAAAAGACGAATGTATTTTTTATAAAAACATTGAAGGTGTTTTAAGGAGTGTTAGTTATTACCGGGAAGGAAACCCCAACCCTTATAATTTTAAAGATATAAATAAAGGTTTAAGTGAAACAGATGAAAACAATGAACTAAATGAATTTTATGAAAAAGATTTTTATAATATTTTAGCAAAAATTAAACCTTTTTCAAAGGTTGTTTATGTTTTAATTATTTCTATTTTTGTTATGGGTTTAAATTTGGCCTTTCTTATAAGTATGATTTTAAAGGAGTTGGTTTTTTGAAGTTACATTTCGGGAAGAAAAAACCAAAAATCCAGGAAGAAAAAAAAGGGTTCATTATTGACACAATACAGGAACAAATTGAAGTGCCAATGACAACAATTTATTCCCCGGAAAGTATCAAAGACAAAGAACTTAAAAATGTTCCTAAAAAACCCCGGAACTATATAGAAATCAATATTATTAAAAAAATAAGGGTTGTTGATAGTTTTTACATTCCTAGTAATATTAAAAAATTTCATTATAAGGAAACACAATATAAAATAGACGAAGGAAAAATTTATTTAATACCAACTAAAACCGGTTTTCTTATGCCTACAAGTTTTTATTATGAAGGTGATATTGTTCCGGTGGAACCTATTGACTTTAAGCAAACAAATGAAGGTATTACCGGGAAGGAATTAAGTTTACTTTATGATATTGAACTTTTTAGGGGCCTTTTTCCTTTTAATGAAACAAAATATAATTTATGGATTGTGTTTTTTCAAATAATTGCAATTGGTTCCTTTTTAGTTGGTATTTATTTCTTATTTTTTAGGGGTGCATAAATGAAAGAACAAAATGAAGAAGTTAAAAAATACGGTGAAGTGCCCCCGGTAAAAGGTAAAACAAGTAACATTGCCGAAGATATACGGTTAATAATTGCTGAATGGTTAGCAGATAAACATATAAGATATAAAACCGAATATAAAACAAGTGGGGTTGCACACGCCGTAAGTTTATTCCAAACTATTGCTGAAAGACACAATATTAAATGTATGACGGATTATTTAAAAAATTACCGTATTGATAATTTAAGTGTTGATCGTCAATCAAGCAAAGAATTAGTTGAAATTCTTAAAGAAAGGGTTGCAGATATTAACAAAGAAGAAGGTTTAGACAAAATTAGCAAGTTTTTGGAGTGATACTTTTGAATGAAAGGGAATATATTTTCCTGGAATACCTTTTTTATTGGTTGGGTGTTTTATATCTTTTTATTGGGTTGTTCCTTTTAATTGTTTTTGATTATGAAGGGGGTTTTGCAATTGATTTTTTATTTATTTTCTTCTTATGTTGCATTTTATTAAGTGGTTTTTTCCGATCTAAAAGGTTAAGATTTGTGGAAGAAATGAAAGAAGAAATTGAAAAACTTAAAAGGGGCATTAATGGGAAAAATAACAGTTAGAAAATACCGGAATTATAAGGACTTCAAATATGGAAGTTTCCAGGTTTATGTAACTGAAAAAGAAACAATTATAAGGGGAATTTTAAAAAAAACCGGAAACTATTCCCCCTTTTATCTTATTATAGAAGGCAAATAAATGGGTTTATTAAATGATATTACTAAAACTATTAGGTGGGCCCGAAATAGGCGGAAAACGGGAAGTAATGGGCCCCTGGGCCGTTTTTTTAGTTGGGTTTGGCGGGGAATGAACAGATGATACTTATTATAATTTATTTGGTTTTGTTTTTCATTGTTCTTTTTGTTATGTATAAACTTTCTATTTTTATTATTAAAATTGTTGTTAAAAGAACCAATCCAGGGCAAAAACATCTTAATAAAAAACTTTTAAAAGGGTATCTTAAAAAAAAATATGGTTGGGGATATAAACCGGTTTATAAAAAAGTTAAAAAAAGTATTTGGGAAAAATATAAAATTAAATAAGGGGTTATTAAAAGTATTATGAGTTATATAAAAGGGATTTATGGTTTACCAGGTTGGGGTAAAACGGCACTTACAACTTATTTTATACTCCGGGCCGTGGCCCTGGGCATTCCTATTTATGCAAATTATAACCTTAAAAAGATTAAGTTTACCCTTATTACAACAATTAAACAGGCGGAAAGTATTCGGTGGGGCCTTGCGGTTTTTGACGAATTTTGGGAATGGGTTCACGCAAGAACTTCTTCTAGTAAAATTAATAAACAAATGATGTCAATATGTTTAAAAAACCGTAAAAGGGGGGTTGATATGATTTATAACTCTCAACTTCCTAGAACAATTGATGTTATTTTAAAAGAAGTTACTAATTATAGATATTTGCCCCAAATGGTTGAACACGAAAACGGGGAAGAATACATTCATTACATTATTAAAGATATTTTGGGAAACTATTCAAATGAATATATTGTTCCCTTTCCAATAAGTGAAATAGGAAAATATTTTGATACACACGAAGAACCTTTTAAACCTGGTGAAGAAAAAACCCCCCTTCAAAAAGGGATTGGTTTAGAACAAGATTTTGTTAATGCTGTTAAAAAATGCCGGGGTGTTAAATTTGTTGATCTTATTCCAAATAGTGGAAAGGGTTCAAGTTGGGATTATGATGTTTTAGTTTATTCTAAAAATGGGGTTTATTCAATTGATGTTAAGGGAAGTAGTAAAACATATATTTATTTAACTGAATACGGGCAAAAACTTATTGATAAAATAAACAATGCAAAACTACACGGTGCAACACCTTATATTGCTTTTCCTAATAATCGTTTTAAAAGGTTGGGCCTGGTTAATGCCTGGTATATGCACAAGTTAATGGAAAATAGTTACTTAAAACGCCTTAATAGTTACCCTAGTTATAATAAAATAGTTAAGAATAGTATTAAACTTTCTAATATTGATTTTTATATGAAGTAAAACCTTTAAGAAAATAAGAAGGGGGGAAGGGGGAAAATATTATAAATAACATTTTTTTTTAAAATATGTGAGTGGAAAGGAAAGGAATAAACCGCCAATAAATATATATCACACAGGAGTAGAATGAGGGAAAGAAAACCCTATTCCCTTCCTTTCCAAATGGATTAAGGCCCAACCCCGTAACCGGTGCGAACAAAAAATAAGATCAATTGTTTAAATATATAGTTTTCCAATTTTCTTAAAAATAGGTATCAACTTAAAAATAATAATGATAAACATTAACACGGCAAAATTACCCTAGGGTAATTTATTTTTTTTTTAAAAGAACATATATATACCCCCCAGGCCCCCTTATTTCGCCTGGAACTAAAATACTAGATATAATAAATATTTTAATATTTCGGGTGGAAATATACCCCGGACTAATTAAAAAAAAGAAAGTAGCAATTAGTATATATTATCATTTTATAAGTTTTGCTTTTTTTTTCGCAATTGTTAAATAGGGGGGTATCATTACAAAGTTGGTGTTATTTAATGGAAAAAGGAAAGAAACCTATAAAAAGCGAAATGTTAAATCAAGCAATAACTAATAAAGCATATATAAATATTGGAAGTAAGTTTTGGAAACTTAAATTTATTGAATTTTTGAAGAATGACTTACCCTGGGATTATAGGGAAACAGATACGATATTTAAAAAATATAGGGAAAAATTTCTTCAATTACAGGAAGAATATTTTGCAGAATTAAGAAAGGCCGGAATAAACCCCGATCTATTTAAAAACCAAAGGCCCGGCAATTATGATAATGAACTCCTGGGGCAAGCAATAAGTAATGTTTACCCGTATATATTAGATAATGAAAAAGCAAAAGCGTGGAATGATCTAAATAGTTTAATTGCTGAAATTATGGCCGGTGAATATTAAAATGGGTTATAATATTTATGCACAACTCCCAAAATTGAAGGAAACACTTAACCTTATGGGTTATACGAAGGATTATCCTAAAGATGTTTTCGGGGTTGCGGTAATGGTAACTTTTGGAATGGGTAAGGAAAGGGCAATTTATTGGATTAACAATTTTGAAACAATAGGAAAAATAGAAATTATTGAAGGGGTTATTAATTTTAAATGATTGGTTATAAAAAAAGATTACAAAAAAAATTAAATTCTATTGATAAAAAAATAGATTTTTTAAAAACTTTCGTTCATTTTGTTGGAGATAATTACCCCGAAGTATTAATAGAATTTGGAAGAAAATATATTAAAGGAGAATTTGAAAATGGAAATAAAAATAAATGAAAATGATACGGGAAGTAATAAGGTTGCAACCCGGCAAAATTCTTCCGGGTTTTGGTATTGTGATAAACTAGAAATTAATTGTATTTCTATTATAGACGGGGTTGCCCTTATGAAAACCGCAATAGAAGAAATGAAGAAGGTTTTAAATGAACTTAATAAAGATACCAAAAAATAAAGAAGTTGGTATTAAGAAAGACGAATATTATTTACTATTTATTTATAAGTTTGTTAAAAAGCATTATAAATTCTTTATTGGCCTGGGTGTTGGTTTAATTATGGGGTTGATCTTATAATACAAACATTACTAACAGATTGGGTTTTTCATAATTATAACGAAGAAGGGGAAACCAGGCCCTATTATATTGGAAAGGTTTAAATATGAAAAAAGAAAAATTGTATTTAATAGAAATCTATTTAAAGGTTGGATTTAAACTATTTAAACTTATTGTTAACGATAATATATAAAGATTTTGTCAAAAAAGGTGAACCGAAATTGACAAAAAAATGTAAATATAACAAATCATTAAATTGTAATAAAAATGAATGCAATTTAGATTTTTGTTCCAGGTTATATAAAAAAGGTGGTAAATATTACCATTTGACGGGTTTAAATCATTCAGGAAAGGGATAAAATACAATGGTAAGATGTCCTGAATGTGGAGAAAATTGTTATGACTCTGGTGATGAATGGGTTTGCATTAACTGTGATTTAGATTTCCCAAAAACTGATAGGTGGTATTGATGAAGTGTTGGAATTGTGAACAGCAAGGTGCAAAGAAAAGATTTAAGGTATATGATGCAAGAGATTTGTATTTTAGAATACATTTTGTTTGTGAAAAGTGTTTTAATCAAATTGCTTGTAGTAATGTTGATTATTTACAAATAGTAGTGGATGTGGAATAAATGGTAGAAGCATATAAAGCAGAAGCAGAAGTTTTTGTTGAACATATAAAGAAACATCTTAAAGATATGGGTTTGAAAGATGTTTGCTGTAAAATATGTGGAAAGACAATCAAGGAAATATATGATATAGAAAGCAAATCTGGAAAAAATCTTTTTATTGAATCAGGTATCTATGAAAGTGGGAAAGTTTACTATGATATGAATCATAAAAGATTTGCAATTCATAAGATGGGTGATTTAAAATGATATGTGAATATGATTATACTTGTCCACATTGCAATAGAATCGATAATGTAACATCATCTTGTCAAGCACCAGATGTTGGTGATATGGTGAAATGCAGGTTTTGTGGTAAGTATGGTAAATTAGTTTATGCTAAAGTAGTG
>MUGC01000015.1 GCA_002900535.1 Thermoplasmata archaeon M9B1D
ATTTATTATAGAGGCAGTTTGATAGGTGTTAAAAATATTAATTTAATAACTGATAAAAATATTAAAGTTGCTACAAAAATCGAATCTGTAATTCCAGTTCTTGTAACTGGTTTGGTGTTGGTTTTTATTGCAGAAATGATTCTTTTACTTATATTTAAAAAGATTACCTTGAACACTTTTTTGAAATTATTTGCAATGTCTATAATTTTTCTTTCCTTGTTTTATCCATGGTGGTCTTTATATGCAACTAATGATCAACCCATAGTTGAAAAAACTACGGAGATGTTTATTATTCCTCAGGTAATGATAGAACAAACTAGATATAGCCAAGCGACTTATTTTGAACTTGCGACAGTACCAGAGATTTTTACTAGCTTTCTTGGAGGGCTTCTTATAATAATTTGTTCAGGGATCTTTTTAATAGGTTTGAGTTTTATACCAAATATATTTTATAAAAAAAGATATTCAACAATTTTAATTTCTGCAAGTGTTTTATTTTTTATCATTGTAACTTTATCTTATATATTTGGTATGTCAAAATTAACAGAATTAAGCTTAGGAAGTCTCCAAGGTGAAGGGGTTCTAGACGTCGTGTTACCTGATCAGACCACCGTTTATATGAACGCGAACTGGGGGCTTGGAATAGGTTTTTATCTAGTTTCACTTGCGGTATTAATTATGATATTTGCAGGAGTTATTGATTATCTAAAAAAACTAAAAAAATCAAGTAAATTTTTTTAGTCGATTTTTGCCATTAATTTTTTTTATTATATCTGCTACTTCAGGTGGAACACTTTTTTTCCAATTCTGATTTTTTGCTATTTTATCTCTAATCAGCCTACCAGAATATTTATCCTTAGAATATAATGGGGTTTCAATTACTTTGAATCCCTTTTCAGAAAACAAGTTTTTTGTTATAGTGCTATTGGTTACAACTACATTAAAATTTGAATAAATTCTAAGAACATGGTCGACCCATTTTGGTGGATTATGAATATCAGGGATTAAAACAATCTTAAAGTTAGTAATATTTCTAGATTTCAACGTTACTTCAATCATCTCTTTTCTTTCATCAGATGTAAAAGGATTATTAGAAGTATAACTGTATTGAGATGAACCAATTCCGATTATAATCTCTTTATATGTTTTTAAAATAAATTGAATTGCTTTCAGGTGACCGTTGTGGAACGGTTGAAAACGTCCTATAAATAAAGCTTTCATAAACTCAAAAATGAATGAAAAAAGAGCTATAAAATATTAATCGACATTATTTATCAAGTTGTTTAGTTTCATCATCAAAGCTTTTTGTATGAGCTGTAGTAATTTTTTTTTCAGATTCGAGTTCGATTTTACCTGTAACTCGTAGTGGCTTCATGGCTTTCAGTTTTTTAAGAAGATTTTCTTTACCTGTACCAACAAGGGCGTTATCAATAACTTCAGGTAAAGTTTCAACTGGTATAACTTCTACTTTAGCTTTATATTTATCTTCGATTAAAACATCCATAAGGTTTGCTTTTGGAATTAATATTCTTCTTATTCCAGCATTTGCCGCAGCTTCAACTTTTGCTGTTGCACCTCCAATCGGTAAAACCGTTCCACGAATACTTAAAGATCCAGTCATTGCTGTATCCTGACGTACAGGTATTCCTTCCATTGCCGAAATAACAGCAGTTATAACAGAAATACTTGCAGAATCACCTTCAAGTCCCTCATAAGTTCCAATAAATTGAATATGAATATCATGCTCTGTAATATCCCTGCCAATAAACTTCTTAATAATTGCAGAAACATTCAAAACAGATTCCTTTGCAATCTCACCAAGTTTACCCGTTGCAATAACTTTTCCTTCAGATTCAGAACCAGCAGGAGTAACCTCAGCAACAATTGGCAAAACAAGACCCGAAAACTCACTCATACTCGGATCTGCAGAATGAACCGCAAGCCCATTAACAACACCAATCTCATCACCAGTAATTTTAAAGGATCTATAATGTTGACGTTGTTCAATAGTACGATCAACAACCTGCTGTTCAAGAGATTTTGCAATTTTTTTTGCTTCGATAACATGCTCAACATTTACTACTTTATCTTTTTTATCAACTGCAAGATCTCCCGCTGAACGAATTAGACCACCAAGCTCGCGTAAACGCAGAGAAAGTTTTCCTTTGCGACCCGCACGTCTTTGCGCTTCATGAATTATTTCACCGACTGCATCTCGATCAAAATGAGGGATTTTCTCATCTTTTTTAACTTCTTGAGCGACAAAACGTATCAGCTTTTTGCGATTATCGTCAGTGTCATCCATACTACTATTCAAATAAATTTCATAACCATAACCACGAATACGACTACGAAGAGCGGGATGCATACCTTTTAATGCATCAAGGTTACCTGCAGATACTAAAATAAAATCACAAGGAACAGGTTCAGTTTTGACCATTGCACCAAAACTACGCTCAGACTGTCCTGTTATCTGAAATTTTTTCTCTTGGATGGCCGTAAGAAGATGCTGCTGAGAAGGAAGACTCAACGTATTAATCTCATCAATATACAAAACACCCTTATGTGCTCGATGAATAGCACCTGCTTCAACTAACTGATGAGGAGGTGTTTCAAGACCTGCTGATTGAAAAGGATCGTGACGTACGTCACCGAGAAGCGCTCCAGAATGTGCAGCAGTTGCATCAATAAAAGGTGGAGATTCCTTTTTTTCATGTGCAACTAATATCTTTGGAACACCATGTAAACTATTACGTTGCATTAGTGCTCCGCGAGAAAAAATTAAAATTAAAAAAACAACAAAAATTAGCCCAAAGAAAATCCATTCTGGGTGAGTTGCCTCCCAATTACCTTCAAATAATCCTGGACCAAGAGCAACAATTGAGACAACTATAAGAATCATAAGAGCAAAGGACCAAATAAAACTACTTTGTTGCTCTTTTTTCTTTTTTGCCTCCTGTCTTTGAGCTTTTACTATTTCATTTGCTTTTCCACCAGGTACAACTCTTATATGGGGTGTATTTGAATCATCAGCGTTTGGATAAGCGATAATGTCCTCAAGTTCTTCTTTGGGTAGAAACGCAGTCATAGCACGAGCAACCATGGATTTACCAGTGCCTGGATCTCCAATAAGCATGACATGCCTTTTTTGTTCAGCTGCCTTTCTAACTATATCAACAGCTTTATCTTGACCTATAACTTGATCAAGTAAAAGCTCAGGTACTTCTATTTCTTTAGTAGTACCAAACTTTTGATTTTTTATCCACTCATCAATTGGTATCATTTCCTTATTTGATATATTCTCTGACTCTTCGTTTTTATTTTCTTTTTCTACGAGTAACTCGTCAACATTTTTTAATGAATCTTTATTATTCACCATTAGCCCTACTAGATTGTTTTTTGAACTGTTGAATACTGCTTTAATATTTCAATGTTTCTTTAATAATTTTATATTACTCCTAATAAGGAATTTATAAAATTAGAAATATTTATTAATGATGATTTGGTTTTAATATTAAAACCCAATATTAAAATTTGATGGGTAGAGGAGAGAAAATAATGGCTAAAGATATGTTAAGTAAAGTTGGAAGCTGGGCGTTTTTAATAGGAATTATTATCGCATTGATTGTCGGTCTTTACCAAGCCACAACACTAGAAGGAGAAATGATGGGGGCAACTGGTTTCTTTGGTGAATCAACAGGCGGTTGGGTTGCATGGATATTAGCAGTAATAGGTGCTATAGTCGGAGTGTTAGCAGTTCTTGGCAAAGGTACAATTACAGCAAAAGAAACACCAGGATTTCTATTAGCTGGAATTGCTCTTGTTGTGATGGGTGGAGTATTTTCAGGATGGCACGCAATTATTACACCATGGATTGGAGCATTGCTAGAGGGAGTTTCATTTAGTTTATCAATATTCGTAGCTCCAGCAGTTGGAATTCTGGCTATTAAAGCAGTATGGGATATGGGAAAAGACTAGAACTTCCCATCTTTTTTTTTATTTTAAAAAATACGAAACAGCTAGAAATATTATTCCAATAATCACAAATATTAGCCAAATAATATAAGCAATTTTAATTCGAACTAACCATTTTGCTTTTTTTTCAGGTGTATCAAAAAAACGACCAAGTATTGGGTCTTCTTCAATTTTATTCATATTATTCTTTTTTAGCGTCCATTACGGCTTTTATTCTTTTTCTTCTAAAGAAATCTTCTCTTTCTCTTTCTTCAAGTTGCATCTCAATATATTTGCGGGTGGCATGCAACTTTGGGATTAAGTTATTTTCAAGTACATTTACTCTTCTTTTGGTTTTTTCTATTTCAACTGCTAGTGATTTAATACTGCCCTCTAAATCTGCAAGCTCAATTAATTTTTTTAGAAGTTGTTTAAAATCTTTTTGCGTATCATCTAACTTTGAACAAGTTTCTATGAAATCATAACTGGGCTGTATTTCTGTTGTGATATTTTCCGGATTAATTTTTGGTATTTTTACACCCATTATGTTGTCTGTTTCGAAATCAACTTCTCCAACTTCTGGAGTAACATACGATATTTCTTCAACTTTTTTCTCACCAAGGATCATTTGGGCTTGTATAAGCGATTGAAATGATCCTTTGAAATCATCGTCTAATTGTTTAGCTAATTCATTTCTTGTATGTATAACTCCAAAAAATTTTTCAACAAGAGAGTCTCTTTTTTCTTCTAAAATTTTATGTCCTTTCTCAGCTAAAACTAGTTTTTTTCGTATTTCCAGCAAGTCCATTCTTGTAGGGCTTACGCCCTCCATTATCTGCTCTGCCATCTTTTCTTACTCTTTTTCATTTTTCAGGGTGATATTTACTAATGTATTTTTCATCTATTTTTTTCAATTCAGCTTTCGGAAGAATCGATAGTAAATTCCAGCCAATAGTTAATGTTTGCACTATGCTACGGTCTTCATGATTATCCTGCTGAATGAATTGTTTTTCGAATTCATCTGCAAATTTGAGGAATTTCCTATCCCTTTCAGAAAGCGCATCTTCACCAACTATTGCAACAAGATCACGAAGGTCACATCCCTCTGCATATCCTGCATAAAGCTGGTTTGAAACACCAGCATGGTCCTCACGAGTACGCCCTTCTCCAATTCCACGGTCCATTAAACGTGACAGGCATGGAAGAACCGCAACAGGTGGGTAAATTCCTTTTTTATGTAAACCTCGATTTAGAACAATCTGACCCTCGGTAATATAACCTGTAAGATCAGGAATTGGATGAGTTATATCATCATCAGGCATAGTAAGCATTGGGATCTGAGTAATGGATCCTTTTTTACCTTTTATACGACCAGCACGTTCATAAATTGAAGCAAGATCAGTATACATGTACCCAGGATAACCACGCCTTCCAGGAACCTCTTCTCTAGCAGCTGCTATCTCACGAAGTGCCTCTGCATAATTTGTAAGATCAGTAAGAATTACAAGAACCTGCATACCAAGATCAAACGCTAGATACTCTGAACAAGTTAAAGCCATACGAGGTAAAATTATACGCTCAATCGTAGGGTCATCTGCTAAGTTCAGAAACATGACTGTTCGTTCAAGCGCACCTGTATTTTCAAAGTCACGAATAAACAAGTTCGCCTCTTCAGCGGTAATACCCATAGCACAAAAAACAACAGCAAACTTTTCCGCTTTACCAAGAACCTTTGCCTGCCTTGCAATTTGGGCAGCCATTTCGTTATGAGGAAGTCCAGCACCTGAAAAAATTGGAAGCTTCTGACCACGAACAAGTGTATTAAGACCATCAATTGTTGATAAACCTGTTTGAATAAACTCACTAGGATATTCTCGAGAATATGGATTTATTGGGTTTCCATTAATATCTCGACGTTCTTCAGGAATAATCGGTGGTGCATCATCAATTGGATTGCCTGTTCCATCAAAAACACGACCAAGGATGTCTTTTGCAACACCTAACTTCATAGTTTCCCCGATGAATCTAGCAGAGGTTATATTGGTATCTAGACCCTTTGTTCCTTCAAATACTTGAACCACTGCTTTGTGCATAAAAGCCTCGAGTACTTGACCTGTTCTTTCTTCACCAGTAGCTGTTTTAATTTTGACAACCTCATTATAAGCAACATCTTTGATTCCATCGACTATCATCAAAGGTCCGGCAACCTCAGATACAGTTGTGTATTCAATGTCTTTATTACTCATTTACTTGCCACCTCCTTTTTTAATAAGTTCTTCAAGTTCTTTATCAAGATCTTTCTCCATTTCACTAAATCGTTTTTCAAATGTTTTATTTGGAACTGTTTTCATCCTTGCTAAATGCTCTCGACTTTTCATAGAGATTATATCATCAACGAGTACATTTTTTTCTACTGTGTCCATTATTTTATCTGAAAATTTCAGCATTATTCTAAGCATCTCATACTGTTTTTCACCAGGGCAAAACGTGTCAACCTCATGGAAAGCACTTTGCTGAAGAAAATCTTCACGTATTATCCTAGCTGATTCAAGAGTAGCCCTTTCTCGTGGTGGTAAAGCATCAGGACCTACTAGTTTTACAATCTCTTGAAGCTCAGATTCTTTCTGTAGAAGAGCCATTGCTTTAGTTCTAAGTTTAAGCCATTCTTCACCGATTTGTTTTTTCCACCAAGTTTGAATTTCTTCTAAATACAGTGAATATGATTTAAGCCAGTTAATAGATGGAAAGTGACGTCTATCAGCAAGGTCTGCATCAAGGGCCCAAAAAACTTTCACAATTCGGAGAGTGTTCTGCGCAACTGGTTCTGAGAAATCACCACCAGGCGGGCTTACTGCACCAACAACTGAAACTGAGCCTTCCTTGTCTTTACTGCATTTTAGCTTTACCCTTCCAGCTCTTTCATAAAACTCAGCTAACCTTGAAGCAAGATACGCAGGATATCCTTCTTCACCTGGCATTTCTTCAAGACGACCTGAGATTTCACGCATTGCCTCTGCAAGTCTAGAAGTACTATCTGCCATAAGAGCTACATCATAACCCATATCACGATAGTATTCAGCGATTGTAATTCCAGTATAAACACTTGCATCTCGAGCAGCTACAGGCATATTTGAAGTATTTGCAATAAGGACTGTACGGTTCATCAATGGTTCACCAGATTTTGGATCTTCAAGCTCTGGAAATTCTCTTAATACATCAGTCATTTCATTTCCACGTTCACCACAGCCAACATATACAACAACCTGTGCATCACTCCATTTTGCTAGCTGATGAAGCATAACTGTTTTACCCGTTCCAAAACCACCAGGGATTGCTGCAGTTCCACCTTTTGCCACTGGGAAAAACGTATCAATTACTCTTTGACCTGTGACAAGTGGAAGTGTTGGATCATATTTCTTTGCAACTGGTCTAGGCATTCGAACAGGCCAACGCTGCAACATTTGAAGTTTGATATCACCTTTATCAGTTGAAACAACTGCTATGTCGTCTTCAACTGTGTAGTCTCCCTCTTTTTCGACTTTAATTATTTTACCACTAATATTTGGAGGAACAATGATTCTATGAGTGATTATAGTAGTTTCTTGCACTTCACCAAGTACATCACAACTTCGTATAACATCTCCTGCTTTTACAGTTGGTTTAAAATGCCATTTCTTTTTTCGATCAATAGCTGGCGCTTCGACACCTCGATCAATAAAATCCCCTGTCTTTTTCATGATGTCGGGGAGTGGTCTTTGTATACCATCATAGATATTTGTTAAAAGACCTGGTCCTAGTTCTACTGATAGAGGCATACCCGTAGTTATTACTTTTTCACCAGGTTTAAGACCATTCGTATCCTCATAAACCTGTATAATTGCATTATCTTCGTTAAGTCTGATTATTTCACCTATTAAGTTTTCCTCTCCAACCCTTACAACATCATACATTTTTGCCCCTCGCATATTATCTGCTTCTATAACTGGGCCAGAGATTCGTATTATTCTTCCTTGTTGACTTTTATTTGTCATATATTTTTGCCTCCAAATTCTTTAAATTTTTTCTTTACTAACTTCTATTCCAACTGCTTTTTTAATTAAATGTGAAATGAAATCTATATGTTCTTTTATTCGTCCTTTTTTATCAGGTATTTCTACAATTATTGGTATATTATATCTAATTCTGAATTCTTTTAAATGCATGTCAAGTTCTTCTACTATCTTTTCTGTTACAAATAATATTCCAATATCATCTCGTTCTGTTATTTGATTAAAAACTTGTAATGCGTTGCCATCCGGGATAAGTATATCTTTAATCCCAGAAATTCTAAAACCCATCGCTGTATCTTTGTCACATATTGCTGCTATTTTCATGCTTTAACCTCCGTGACAATAAATTTTTTAATTATATCTGATGATAGATTTTCGCCTAATCCTTTTGCAATTACTTTCAGGTTCTGTATCTCAAATTCTTTTGATATTAGATATCTAATAGTTGGGCCTATGCTAACAAAATATTGCAATGAGATATCTCTTACAAGTTTCAAAAATAACCCATCTAGGGCGTTTTCTAAAACTTGCACTGAGTTTTCTTTATTATACTCCTCAATATTGTCTTTTAAAACATTATAGTAAGATGTTCCTTCAATGCTTGAAATCCCTTGTGAAACTTGGTCAACATCAACTATTTCTTTATATTTCCAGGGTGCTATTTCTTGTCCTTCACCGAGGAATAGTTGTTGACAAGACTCTTTATTGTAACTAAGTTGTATAGCTCTTAAAACATTTTTGATGTTTAGTATATCTATCATTCTTTTGATAAATATCTGTTTACCTTGTTCACATTTGTAGGGTACTTTTACCTGTTTAAATTTGTTAATTATGTATTTATTCAATTTATTATCGAGTATGAAATAATTAATTTTTTCTTGAGAGATAATATCAGTTATTTCTTTTTCAAAACCATATTTTTTTAATATTTCTGGTAAATCTTTTTTCTCATTTTCTTTAATTTTTTGAAATAATTCCTTTGTAATTTCAAGTTTTGCTTCATCTATTTTGATATCTTGAATTGTTTTGTCTTCTAATTTGTTTCTAAGCATATTTTTAACAAGGTACAGGTCTAGTTTTTCAAGGTATGTATCGTAGAAATTATTCATGTCTTTTGGGCTGTTTTTTCTCATCATTTTTATTGTTTTTATAAAGTGTTCATCTAATGATTGTTGCACTTCATATGTGTTTTCTCCTTCTATGTTATAGTCTTTTAGGTTGTTTATTGATTCTTTAAACCCGGAGAGATCTTTGCTATCCACTATGCGGTCTAGATCTTTCACCTCGATAAAAGGATTTCCAATTGCTTCGAATAAAGCATTTGTGTAGGCGAATTTCATATGTGTTATAAATGGTCTTAATGCTAATCCAAACACTAAAATGACAATCGAAAAAATTAGGATCCAAAAAGGAAAGCCATATGGGTCGAGGATTAGATCTAACAATTTAGCACCTTACTCTGAGAAAAGCAACATTCCAACCTTTATTCTTATCTCGTTTTTCTTGCGTTTTAGTATTCCATCGAATGTATGATCTAATGTGATTTTCCCATCAGCTGATTTTAGAATTACTCCACCAGAGGTTTCAACAGTTCCTGATATTTTTAGCCCCATGTTTCCTGCAATTTCTTTATCTATATCTCGTGATGTTAGTATTGTACATTTTTTACCAAGTTTTTTAACACCGTTTTTTATCAATTTCGTCATCATTGTTCTGTATTTTGTCTCGTTTAGTGTTGACAGATAATGATGTGCTTTTATGAAGCATTCCTCGATTATTTTTTCCCGAGCGTTCATCATCTCTTTTTTTGCCTCCTGATTTGCTCTTGAGATCATGATTTTATCTATGTTTTCACTTTGTTTTTTACCGTCTGAGAGGATTTTTTCTGATTCTTTTTCAGCTTGTTTTTTTGCTTCTTTGATAATAACGGAAGCTTGTTTTTTTGCTTCGTCTAATATCTGATTTTTCTCTTTTTCTGAATCTTTCTTAATCTGTTGTATGATTTTTTCTGCAGTCATATTCTATCCATCTAGAGTAGCCCTAACCCAGTCATTAAAAGTATTCCAACTAATAGACCAAAGATTGCAATAGTCTCAGTCATAACCGTATAAATTATTCCCCTAGCAGCAACATCTGGGTTTCTAGCAGTTGCAGCTATAGATGCGCTTGCTACCATCCCTTGGTTCGCAGCTGATAATCCCGTGAGACCTACTACTAATCCTATTCCAATTGCTGATAATCCTAGCATTGGATTAGCTAGTTTTTCCGCTCCGGCTCCACCGCCTAGAAGCCCTGCGCCCATCATCAACAGAATAGCTGTTAATAGACCATATACTGCTTGCGTCATAGGTAAAACTTGAAACACTAGGCATTTACCAAACAATTCTGGTTTTTCACCAGTTACCGCTACAGCTGAAGTTCCTGCTAGCATTAGACCTAGCGCAGATCCTACTCCTGCTATTCCCATAGCTAGTGCACAACCTATTATAATCAAAGATTGTGTTTCTCCTGCTTTGTCTGTTAATGGTTCTGCAGATGCTGTTCCTGCGATCATTACTAACGCTATAAATCCTATTAAGATCAGAACGGCTTTGCCTTTTATTTTTCTATCTTTCATTTTTTTCCTCCTTATTAATTTTTTATTCATATTCTTTTAATTTTGTATATTTTCTTTTTATGGAGAAAGGTTCAAATTTTTTTCCTCCTCCACTATAAAATCTATTGAAGAATTCAACATATTGAAGTCTAAGTGAATGCACTCCTGCACCTAGGGTTTGTAATCCTAGGTTTGCAATATGAGCAAATATAAGTATTATCGGGATAAATATTATACCAACTACTGGGATCATTTTTGGAACTATCTGCGCTACAATGTTAAATGCAAGTGCCATTCCTGTTGTTCCAAGACCAAGAGCTAATAATCTAGCATACGAGAGCCAATCACCAATATAACCAGTGATATCAAATAAAGCAAGAGGACCTGCATCAATTAATCTTAAAATAATACCAGTTATGAACAAGATAGCTGAGATATACATCTCTATTGTTCCTAAAGTCCACATTTTGAGTAGAAAGGCTCCTATTAGTAATCCACCACCGATTTGAATTGGGAACCATGAAAAATGCTTTGTAATCAATGATTTATATTCTTTGTTTTTATAAGATTGATAAACTCCTAGAATAATGCCAACATTTAGATGTATCAAACCAAATGATAATGCTACTGATAAAATTATAATAGGGCTTTTCAAAGATTCTACAGGGAGTTTTACACCAAAAAGGGTAAAACTATAAAGAAGTTTATCTGGGTTGTCTAAAAAGAAACGTGGTATAAGATCACCAAAAATACTATGTGTTAAAAAACCTACAACTGTGGTTACTAGGGCAAGCCATATTCCCATAAAAGACCAGTTTTTAATTGTTTCACTAACTTTTCCAATTTTATAATATCCAAATAACGATAAAATTAAAAGGACAATACCATAACCTGCATCACCAAGCATGATGCCAAAAAATAGTACAAAGAAGATTCCCATGAAAATCACGGGATCAATTTCATTGTATCTTGGTGTTGCAAATAAATCCAAGAATGTTCTAAACGTTTTAGCCCAATTAGGTGTTTCAAGATAAACTGGTGGGTTATCAGGATTAACCGAAGGAGTTTCAAAATCATAAATGATATGATTATTTGTAACACTGGTTAGAGCTGTTTTTAATGACTCTTCATTTTTTTCTAGAACCCATCCTTTAATTACATAGGTAGAATCTGTTTTTCCAAAATTTTTAGAGACCTCCTTTCTAACTTGTTCAAGTTGAATTTCTTCGCGTAATGCTAACAGGTCATGAAATTGTTCATCTGCAAAAACACGCAAATTTAAGATAATTTTCTTCTTTTCTTTGTTAATATTTTGCTTTTCTTTTTTAAGCAAATCTAAAGCATTTTTAGGCAAGCCGGACAAATGTCCTAAATTAAATTCAGTGATTTTTTCCCTTGATATTTTATCGATTTTTTCTTTCTCAGATATATGACCTGCGAGAACTGCAGCCCATTCCTGTTTTTTGCCACTGCCAAACTGTTTAAATAGCAAATGAGCTTTTTCAAGATTATTTATTTCAGTTTGAAGAGCTGGTAAATCAGATACTAACCCGGCTTTGATAATCACATGCTTTGATTCATTAATGTCAGAGAGGTCAAAATCAAAATCTTTCAAATATTCTACTTGTTCAATATCAATTTTAATTTGTTCTAGTTTTTCCTTATACTTATTTAATGTGTTTTCCTGATTGAGTATTGTTCTTTCAATTTCGTTGAGAATACCTTCGGTATAAGAAAAAATTTCATCAATTGAACGGGTTTCAACAGTTTTTACCTTCGGTAGCTGAGGATTTAAAAAACCTTTAATTCCACCTTTTTTCGGTATGATTTTTTTTAAAATATCTATTAACCTTGAGACTCTTAATTTATAATTTGCGCAGATATCAACATCGGAATGCATTGGTGCCTGTTCAAGATTTTCAAAGTTTTCTGGTTTATCTTTTGATATTTCAATTATCTCCATCAATCCTGTTTCATGTAGTTTTTTTATAACATTCTCAACATAATTTTGATGAATGATCAATGAAGTTTTCTTCATCGGTGCTGGAAATAAAATCGATTATTCCTCCTTTTCAATTTCCTTTATTATTGTATCCACAGCTTTTGATATTTTTTTATTTGCTATTGTCTTCATTTGGGAGATTTCTTTTTTGATATCTTTCTGCATTTTGTCTATGTTAGTTTTAGCGATTTCCTCTGCCTTTTCACGTAGTTTTTTAGCATTTTTTTGAGCGTTTTGAATTATTTTTTGCGTTTCTTTTTCTGCGTCTCTTTTTGCTTTTACAATAATTTTTTCGGCATCCTTTTTTGCAGCTTCGATTAATTGAAAAGATTTCCTTTCTGCTTCTTTTATCTCCCTTATAGAATTAGATATCATTTGCTAACAGGTATTAATAAGATATTTATTAGAGTTTTTATTAAAAATTATTAAAATTTTACATTCCCCAGAATTTATCATGTCCCGAAGTTTTTTAGCATCACTTGCAGGAATCTCTGTATATAGAATGTCTCCACCCTTTAGTTGTCTTCCAACTGTTACTCCCTCGATTGAAATTGCCACTTCTTGGCCTTGAATTGCTTCTTCTATTGATTTGTTTTCAGATTGAATTCCTTTTATTGAACCTAGAACTTTTCCGTCTTCTTTCATTAGACGTATGCCTGTTTTTATTCTGCCACCAATTATTCTTACGCCAAATACTGCTGGGTGACTTACGCGGAATACATATTCTGGCAGAAATTTCAACATTCCCGGATGAGTAAATTCTTGTCTTCTTTCACGTTCTAACATTGCTTTTTTCTTTTCAATCCATTCATCATAGTTTTCCATTATTGTATAGATGACATCTTCGTTAAAAATCGTGATATCCGCATTTGATAGTTCTTCTTTTGCATCTGGGAGTATTTTAACATTAAATGCAAAAATAAGTTTATTTAGTGGATGAAGACTTGCATCTGCCTCAATTATATCTCTTTTAGAAATATTTCCAATGTCCACTTTTCTTATTTTTATTCCTTTATCTCGTGATTCTTTGATTAATGCCTCAAGTGAGCCGATTGTATCTGCCTTGATTAAAATTCCTTGTTCATCAAGTTCGAAATCTATTTTTGTTTGTTTTTTAACCTCTGCAATTACCTCCTCGAGATTGCCTTTAGCAACCCTAATAGGCGCACCAGGTATAACATTTTCAAGATCAGGTGATGAAATTTTTACTCCACATGCTGCATGAACCTCATTTACATTATCGAAACGCTCTCTCGGATCGCGTATTTCATCAAGTGGTTTAGGTTTCAAAAGAGCTTTTATCCTTGTTACAACTGGGTCATCTTTTGTTCCAATCACTATTTTATCATTACTTTTAATAGTTCCATTATAAACTATAGCGTCAATAGTTTTACCAAGACCCACTTCCTCTTTAACTTCAAGAACGCTTCCTTTTCCAGGACCGCTTTCAATATGAAGTTTATCTTCTAAAAATCTTTGTGCAAGACCAACAAGAATCATTAAAAGCTCAGGTATTCCTTCCCCAGTTTTTGCAGAAATAGGAACGATACCAATAGTTTTACGAAAATCAGAGATATTAAAATATAGATCAGAGTTAAGTTTGTTTTCAGAAATTGTTCCAATCATTTCATACAATTTTTCTTCAAAAATTGTTTTAACATTTACTCGTTGTTTTTCAATTCGAGTTTTAGCAATATCTTTACTTGTTTTCCAGCCAGATATTGCATCAATTTTGTTTGCAGCAACAATAAATGGGGTTTTATATTGTTTCAAAATTCTGAGAGATTCATATGTCTGTGGCTTGAAACCTTCATTGATATCCACAATTAAAACTGCAAGATCTGAAAGGCTACCCCCACGAGTACGAAGTGTGGTAAACGCATGGTGGCCAGGAGTATCAATAAATAATAGACCTGGGAGTGTGAATTTTTTATCTTTTAAAAGATCCCCACAAACTTTGTAAATTGCATCAATTGGGACCTCTGTTGCCCCTATATGTTGGGTGATTGCTCCGGATTCACGAGCAACAACTGTTGTTCCTCGGATATAATCTAAAAAAGATGTTTTACCATGGTCAACATGTCCAAGGACACTAACTATAGGCTGGCGAATATATTTTGAAGAGGAAGACATAACAATTACCAAGGCGATGGTAATATAGTTTCCTTTTTAACTCTTATTGACTAAATCTATAAATGTTTGTTTCTCTTTTACAAAAAATAATGTGTCCGAGTCTACTCTTCAATTCAGCATAATCTGGGTTTCTAGTATAAATAACACCATTATTTGTTTTAATAGTATATTTCCAATTTATCATTTTTCCAGACCTTAATTAAATACACGAAAAACAACTTTTTGTTTATAACTTCTAAAGCAGGGTAATTGAAACTATTGAATTTTTATAGGACAAACAAGTATACACACTGTGAATAAATTAGAAATAAAAACAATAAAAACTAAACAAGAATATAATGAAATAATTAATATTCGAAAGAAAGTTTTTATCGAAGAACAAAAAGTACCGCAAGTTATAGAAATAGATGAATACGAAAAAGAAGCAACTCATTTTATTATGTATCTTAATAAAGAACCAATTGGTTGTGCAAGAATTAGGTTTAATAATTTTGCGAAACTTGAGAGAATTGCAGTATTAAAAAAACATAGAAGAAACGGTTTTGGTAAAAGATTAACAGAATTTCTAATTGATTATTGCCATAAAAAAAATATTTTTGATATCCATCTTAATTCACAATTATATGTAGCAGATTTCTATGAAAAAATTGGGTTTAAAAAAGTTGGAGAAGTATTTTATGAAGCAGGGATAAAACACGTGGAAATGGTTTTAGAAAACCCTTAGAAACAAGTACCTTGTTATTGTCAATTGTTTGAGCTTTTTCACAGAGATATAAATGCACCTCCACATTTTTAGAGCAGATATCATATACAGTATCTGGATTTGTTGGTGATTTTTGTCGGGATGATTCAACAGTGTATGCAAGTATTTTATGTTCTCCATATAGATAATTTTCTGAGGTGCCTAGTGTACCACCAAGTTTTGGTATTATTGGTTTTGATCCAGTCCAAAGAGAATAGCCACTGATTTGTTCCATTTCTTCACCTATCTCAATAAATAACGCTTCATGAGGTGTTTTTTGAGTAGTATGATACCATGGATAGAAAGCTACCTCCGCACCTGAATGATACGAAAGTGAAATATTAATTGTAAACGATTCTGCAACTCTTATTATCGCTTGTGTTTCACTTTCAGAATTAGGAGACGACCCTCTGTAATTCCAATTTGTGGGAGAAGTAGCCCATTCATAATTAAAAACATCAGGAGCTATTTCATAATATTCCCAATCATATCCAAAGTTTCTATTAGTATTTACCCCATGTTCTGAGTCTGGGTTACAATTCTTACGTTGATTTGCTTCAACTCCATCTGGGTTAATCATTGGAATTATAAATATCTGAGTATTGTCAACTGCATTTTTGACGCGATCATCTTTGTCATAATTTTCCATCACATATTTTACAAAAAATATCAATAGTTCAAATGAGATTTTTTCATCTCCGTGATGAGCACCAAGCAAAAGAACTCCGGGTTCACTCTCTTCGTCTATTTCTACATTATCCGAAATTTTTACAAACCAGATATCTCTACCTTCATGAGTTTTACCATATGATTCAAGTTTCATTATTTTGGGGGTTTGTGATTGAAGATCTTGCAATAAATCCGTCATTTGCTGATAAGTGTAGTATTCATATACTAAATTGTTTTTATCGATATTTAGAGCAATTACTGATGGCATTATCGAAGTTGTCGAAAGTATAAAAAAAACTATACAAGTTTTCAAAATATTTGATTTCATATTAACAACCGTTAATAGATAATTTAAAACCACTTTTAAAAGTTTCTAATACGACAATAATCGAAGTTTTTGACAAAAATAATATAAATTATAAAATTGCTCTATAAATCGGAGTTTTAGGGGGAAAAAATATGATAAAAAAGCTATTTGGAATTTTAATTTGTATGCTATTGATAACAACTGTGTTACCTGCAACTGGGTTGAATATAACTAAAGAATCTGTAAAACAGAGCTTAAGATTATCAGATGCACTAATTCCACCTGATGCCGATAAAAGAGCTCAAAGTGTTAATCTAATGCAAGCACCAGGTTATTACGAAACAAGCGAATATATGATAGGTAGCATTGCAGTCGGTGAGATTTTTTTAGAAAGTATTGGAGGCAATGACCCTAACACTGAAAATTGGCAACCTGTCGAAGAACTTAATGTTCAAATGGAAATTGGCTATGCGTTAACCCAATGGTGGGCAGTTCAAAATCCTAATGCTCAGGTTAGTTTTACATTTGATGTACATACCGCTGTTCCGACGACTTATGAACCTATTATTCATCCGTCTGCAGTTACTAATGATGCATATGAGAAACTCTGGGTAAGTGAAGCAATGACCTATCTAGGTTATACCTCTGGTGATTGGATGCAACAAACTAGAGATTATATCAATTATCTTAGACAAAGTAAGGGTACAGATTGGGCTTTTGCTATTTTTATA
>MUGC01000182.1 GCA_002900535.1 Thermoplasmata archaeon M9B1D
TCTCTTGCGTTTAGACCAGGAATAGAAATTCCTGCTTTTTTCATTGCTTCTCTACCACTAAGAAGTTTTCCTTTGTAGTATGCTTTTCCTTCCCCAAGCATTAAAAGCGCGATTTGAGCCATCGGTGCTAAATCACCGCATGCGCCAACAGAACCTTTTTGGCAAACATATGGTGTAACACCCTTATTTAGCATTTCAACAAGTGTTTGAACAATTTCAAGTCTACAAGCAGACTGGCCATGAGAATGAACATTTACTCTAGCAGCCATTGCACCACGAACATATTCAATAGGCGCAGGATTTCCTATTCCTGCTGCATGATTATAAATTAGATATTTTTGAAATTCTTTGACTTGTTCATCACTTAAAACTAATTCTGAAAATTCTCCTATACCTGTGTTAACCCCATACATTATCTCTTTTGATTTTATTTTTTTTTCAAGTACATCCCTGCATTTTTTAATGCGTTTTATAGCATCTGGGTGTAATCTAAGTTTTTCGTTATGCCTTGCAATCTGTACTAATTTTTCAATTGTGAGACTTTTACCGTCAATTGTTATTGCCATATTTTTCCCCCATGAATTTGGCTATTTTTAACCATCCTGTATTAAATTATTATGTATATAGTTTCGCAAGTTAGAAAATGCGTAAAAATAATTGCTTAACCCCATTTTATTATGATTTCCTCAAGTAAAAAAAATAGTTCAACCTAAAAAAACTGTTTAGTAATATTAATAATTTTTAACGTAAATTTACTAAACTAAAAGGTAAAAATATATTCTATTTAAATTACAATCTTATGGGTTTTTCTTTAAAAATTATAAAAAGTTTTTAAAAATAACATATGCTAATATCTCTAATCCTCCGGAGTATGATGAGTTATAGGTTAAACTTTCTTTTTATCTTTGTAAATGTTCATAATCTTTTAATAATAGAATTAAATAGGTTAAAACTTAAATATGGCTTCTTTTTTAGGGGTAGGCGATTAGAATGGCCTTAGAAGATATATTTGCTTCAATAAGCCAGGAAATAAATAAAATCTTTGGATTTACAGATCCACTATTTGGAGAACTGATCTGGTCTACGATTTTATTTATTATATTTCTGATAATTGGATTATCTATAGAAAAAATCTTTGAGCATTATTTCAAAAAATGGGCAAAGAAAACTAAAACAAAAATTGATGATGAAATATTGAAAAATGTAAAAAAACCGATTTATGTTTTAGTAATATTTTTTGGTATCTATTTCTTCATACAAAACCTGAGTATTTTAGATTATTATAGTGACATTATATCAAAAATATTTTTACTAATAGAAATATTACTCATTTCGTATATCTTCACTAGAGTTACAAATGTTCTTTTTGCTTGGTATGCGGAAAGACAAGAAAGAAAAAAGAAAACAAGCCAGCACATACTATTTGTTTTTAGAGCAATATTTAATGGTATTGTGTACTTAATTGCCTTTTTTATATTTATGGCACTTGCGGGGATAGATTTAACTGGTCTTGCAATTGGTGGTGCTGCAACTGCAATTGTCATAGGGTTTGCATTACAACATGTACTTAGTGATTTCTTCAGTGCATTTTCCATTTATTTTGATCGACCTTTTGAAATTGGGGACTATATAGTTGTTGGAGAGTATTCTGGAACGGTTACAAAAATAGGAATGAAATCAACAAGAGTTCAATTACTTCAAGGTGAAGAACTTGTATTACCTAATTCAGAATTAACGAAATCTAATGTTAGAAATTTCAAAAAAATGAAGAAGCGAAGGATTAATTTTACATTTGGAGTAACATACGATACACCACTTAAGAAACTTAAAAAAATACCAGATATTATTAAAGATATAATAGACCCTGAAAAACTAGAACATGTAGACAAACTTGATAGAGTTCATTTTACAGAA
Organism: Thermoplasmata archaeon M9B1D; assembly: GCA_002900535.1. Taxonomy (GTDB): domain Archaea; phylum Thermoplasmatota; class E2; order DHVEG-1; family DHVEG-1; genus M9B1D. The sequence goes on from MUGC01000182.1 coordinate 1,915, forward strand.
TTTGGTGATTTCAGTCTAAATTTTGAAGTTGTTTATTATGTGAAAACCCAAGATTACGTTAAGTATAAAGATACTCAACAAACCATTAACTATAGTATTAAAGAAGCATTTGAGAATGAAGGAATAGAAATGGCTTTTCCAACGCAGACTATATATCTTAGTAAATAAATTTTTTTTCTCTTTTTTTATCCTTTTCTAAATTTTTAAATCTTAATCCAACATTTTTATAAAAACGTTTTTATCTAATTTTATAAATGCTCCTTCTCCACTTTTTCCCATGCTACAGTTAACAAAAATTGTTTTACCTATTTTAATAAAACCAGGGTCTTCGTGTATATGTCCACTTATAACAAGTCGAGGGCTATATTTGTCAATAAGTGCTCGTAGTTCTTTATTTCCACCGTGCATACCAATAAAAACTTTATCTTTTGTATCAAAAGGTGGTACGTGCGTCACTAGAACTGTTTGATTATTAATCATTTTTTTGTCGTCTAATATTTTAAAATGATCAGGATTTATGCCGCTAACACCAACAAATGACACTCCTTTGCGTACCACTTTTTTCAACTCTATTTTAGTAGCTTTGCTATCATCTATTGCTTTCCCCACCTCAAGAGTATCAATATTACCCGTTACTGCAATTGTATCTATAGGTATCTGATTTAAGAAATTTCTTGCCAATTCACCAGGGCCAAACTGAGTTATATCTCCACATACTATTAAAAGGTCTGGTGAGTATCGTTCAATATTTTTTAAAACAAGATTTAAACGATATTGTGATCCATGTATATCTGCAACTGCAAGTATTTTCATAACTCGTTCACCTTTAAGTAGGTGTCACCATTTCTTCATAAATTGAACGTAGATAATCAAATTTTTCTTCAAAAACTTCTGCTTGTTTTTGAATAACTATCTCAGCTTCATGGGTGTCCATATTTTTAACTTCTTTAGCGTAACTGACAAAACGTCCAATCCACAATATTCTTAGAGAATCAAGAAGTTTATTTTTTTCAGACTCATTATTAATGTTTCTCCAGGCAGAAGCATAATTATATACGATTTCAGCCCATAGTTCTGGATCTATACTATTTTTGTTTTCTAATATTTTCTTAAGGTCTTTTAAAATACTTTCTGGAAGGTATTTTTTCATCATGTTTTTTGAAGATTTAAAGTCCTTGATAAAATTCTGTTCCATATCTGAAATGTTTATATGAACTGGTATTGGTTTCTGACTAAAACATTCACGATAATATTT
>MUGC01000183.1 GCA_002900535.1 Thermoplasmata archaeon M9B1D
AATGGGAAAATACAAAGATATAGCTGGAATCTTGCTGTTAATAATAGTTGGTATGTTTATACCATTCATAATTTCTATTGTAATTACATTTAATTTAGATGCTACAAATCTTGAAAACTGGCTAAAAATAGGATCAACCTTTGGTTGGTTCTTAATAATTTTTGGAATAGAACTGATTGTAGTTGTTTTCTACTATAATATTACAAGTAAAATTGCAAAGAAAAGAATCAAAGATATAAACAAAAAGAACCGTTAATTACTTAGCCTAGAATCGTTTTATAGATATTAATTGGGAGGTGAGTCTCATTAAGGATAAATCCTACAAATGTTTAATATGTGGAGAAGAACACGGCTTCGATGACATTCACACAATTAAAATAAAGGGAGAAGAAAAAAAGATATGTAAAGGCTGTGCAACTGCGATAAAAGGTATGCTTTAAGTCTTTTTTTCAAATCGTTTTAAAACCTTTTCGCTTGTTAACTCTCGAATGACATCATTTGCTATCCATCTTGCTGTTTTAGAATCAATTTCTAAAATATTTTTAGCAGTCTCAATTGCTTTTTTATTTAAAACTTTGTTTCGTTTTCCTATGTTTCGAAGAGCCCAGTTAACCGCTTTTTTCACATAGTTTCTATCATCATTAGACTCTCTTATTATGATGGGGAATAATTTTTCAAACATTTTATCATTTGCATTTTTATCATGAACTGCAAGACCAGCGATCAGTGAGAAAGCACCCCGTTTAACAAACTCTTTTTCATGTTTTGACCATTCAAGGATCTTTTCCCATGCAAGGGGTGTTAGATCAAAAAGACTAGTGCATGCTTGATCACATATATCCCATGAATCAAAATTATATGCCCACAAGTCCATTTGCTTTGAAGTGACTTTTTTCGGATCATCTATAAAACAAGCTAGTAACCGTGCATCATGAATTCCCGAATTCCATAATTTTAATGCAAGATCATGGTTTTTTCCTATTTCTTTAGCAATAGGTCTTAATTTATAAATTGAAATACCCAGATTATTTTTTGGATTTATCCCATATCGAGCCATCCCTTCAACATTTTCTGGTTTCTCCATTGATTTTAGTTTTTTCAATAGTTTTTCATACTGCATAAAAAAAATAAAATAACACAATCAATTAATAATTTATTATAAAAACAATTTCCTCATCATATTATATATTGGCGAATCCTAAGTTTACGTCATATAATTCCAGTTTTTATAAGCATTATTTCTCGTTTGTTTAACTATTTTTTTTCCATTATCTGAGCTAAAGCGGTCTACGATTATTCCCTCTAAATCTCTTACAATTATTTCTGTTTCATCTTCTGTATAATCGGTTGTAAAAATCTTGCCATTTCTATAAACAAAACCCTGCTCAGAGTTATAAACAGGCTTGTTTTCATACATAATTTCAGTATCAAAATCCATTATTCCTTCAAGATTTTTTAACTTATATGCATCCTCGGCCATACCTATCATTGTTCGATACATCTGTATTTTTTTGGGATCATTTTCTGCGTTAATTTGATTTTTTATATTTGAAATTATAGCGGGTATATCTTGTTGATTCAAATTAAGAAGTATTTTTTTCCAAAACCAGTTGTATGTTTTAGATGCACGAGCATTGATATGTTCAGGTGGTTTGTCCGGCCAAAGGATAATCTTACCATTTAGAATTCGATGCTTTTTTCGCCATTCGTTTCGTGCTCGGTCGAGTTCCTTTTTTCCGTTGTTGTTTTTTGTGATAACCTTTCACCTCTTCTTCTATCAAATATATAATTAGTAAACTATTATATAAATATTTTATCAATTTTTTCGACTATCATCGTAATAAATATATTAACTAAAAGACTGTTTTTATTTTTCTTTATATCTATATTCAATGTTGCAACTACCTTCGACACTTACCATGCATGGACCAACTGGTGTTTCAGGTGTGCATGCTTGACCAAACAAAGGGCAATCAAAAGGGGTCAAAAGACCGCGTAATAATTCACCACAACGACATCCTTCAGGTTCACTAAACTTTTTATTTTGAACATCTGCTAAGACATCCTCGAATTTTTTACGAGCATCAAAATCTTCAAACTTATTTTTAAGCTTAAGACCACTATCTTTTATAACTGGAAAACCACGCCATTTTATATCGCAAGGCTCAAAAACATCTTTTAAAATTTTCTTTGCTTTAATATTTCCTTCAGGATGAACTGCACGCTTGTACTCATTTTGAACCAAAGCCTTATTGTTTTTGATTTGGTCAACAAGCATCCAACATCCCATCAAAATATCAATAGGCTCAAATCCTGCAACAACCTGTGGGATCTTATAATTTTTAGACAGATATTCATAAGGTTTTGTTCCAATAATCGTTGAGACATGACCTGGTTCAATTAACCCGTCAATTTTTACTTCGCCCATCTCAATTATTGCTTTTAATGCTTGAGGAATAGTCCTATGACAACAAAGAATCGAAAAATTATTTGGTGGATTAGAGTATAAAACAGATCCAGTTGTTGGTGCTGTTGTTTCAAAACCTACAGCCATAAAAACAACATCTTCTCCTGGATTTTCTTCTGCAATTTTTACCGCATCCTCTATACCATAGACCATTCTAACGTCATGTCCCTCTTCTTTTATACTACGTAAAGAAAAATGTTCTCCAGGAACGTTAATCATATCCCCAAAACTTGTAACAATTTTACCTGAACGAGCAAGAACAAGCATTTCTTCAATTTCTTTTGGAGTTGTAACGCAAACAGGACAACCAGGACCTTGGCCTATTTCAATGCCACATTTTTTTAAAAGAGAATCAATACCATGTTTAACAAGTGTATCTTGGTGTGTTCCACAAACATGCATAAATTTTAGTTTAACATTTGCTTCTTTAATCTTTGAAACAATATCATTTGCAAGTTTTTTATCTTTTAATGAAAACACCCTGCTCACTCCTCCCCTGCAGATAGCATTTCTCTAAAAAGATCAAGTGTTTTCATTGCTTCCTTTTTATCAAGAACCTCTATCGCAAAACCAGCATGAACAAGAACAAAATCACCTTTTTTTACATCAACAAGGGAGACATTTGCCTGACGTTTTGTTCCATCTCCATAATCAATTGTTGCATGTTGATTTTTTGTATCAATTTCTACTATTTT